>NZ_JAKUGE010000022.1:0-91499 GCF_022663795.1 Bacillus cereus group sp. BfR-BA-01349 | reverse complement strand
ATGGATAAGTTGGTTGATGATAGGCTTTTGTGAGACCTGAGCCTACAACTTTGCTAGAGTTGAATCTCTAAATGCCCGTATGGGCGCACGTAGATATCGAAGTCAAATGTTATCACATGAATATTATTGTTTCGTTCCTTTTGAACAAATGACTTGTAAAATGCAATTAAAGGAATTTGGTTATTTAGTGCCTCTTTAGGAGACATACGCTTTTGTATGTGCATTTCATTTTCCATATCTACTGTAATATTATTAAGACCCATACATTTACGTATTACACTATCTTCTCTCAATGTCTTATGTATGCAAGCATAAACATCAGTGATACGTGGAAAGAACAACTCATCACACCCTCTTGTAAGTATTTGCAGTAACAATATAAGAAAATCACAATGAAAATTTAACATCACTTAGAATAAATTTAGTCAAACTCTATCTCACCCCATAATTACTCTTAACAAAATTAATTTTTTACACTTAGCTTCTATTAAGCTCTCACGTACATTCTTAACTATTGAATTGACATGATCAAAGATTTTCTTATTTATTCTTCAATTAACAAATTAGCAATTCTATTAAAGAAGTATTTGTCATTTAACATAAAACATGTAAACGATTTATTTCTCTGAATTTGTTTATAAATTACACTAAATAATTAAATCCACTTTGAAATTGATGGAATTCAATATAAAAATAATGGTTTTAAATATTTTTAGTTTCTAAAATGAGATAGTATTGAATCTATTTTTATAACAAATAATCATTATTAAATAATAGATAATAATTTATTAATAATATTATTTAGCTTTAATATGATGGATTCAGCTTTTACCTTTAAATTAAATGCTGCAATTTATACATTGTGATTCAGCAACAACCTTTAAACTAATAAGTCTCTTTACAATTCACTTGCAACTATAGTTACTTAAATTTCGATAACTATAGGGAGGTGATATCTTGAATTTACATAAAGATAGAAAGTTAAACACTACTGATATAAAAAAATATTTTTCATTTTTATACAATGATAAACAGATAAGAGCTGTCCTTACTACAAGTAATCAATTCTTATTTGTTGGATACGATATTGGGAAAAATGCAATTGGAATAAAAAATCCTTATAGCTTAATCGAAAATATGGACAAACGCTCTAAATGCAGTGCTGTAATTACCTTTAATCAGGATATTAACCCTCAACGCTATATTTTAGTTGATTTAGAGGGACTCCACCATATGGTCTATAGAGCCAGAAAAGTTAAGGTTAATAGATTAGATTTTATTCATTGGGCCATATCTTTAGAAAAAAATATACTTTAATTCATTTCATTATGTTAGCTTTTACTGGGATAACTATCTTTCAAATGATTTATTAAATATCCCAGCTAAATATTAATTATTTTGTAACCCTCAACTTTCTAACAACTTATTACGACTTTTAAATAGGAATTGGAGGTGAGATAATGAATTTTGATATAAGTATAAGCCTGTTGCTATTTATATCCTTAGGGGTACGCGCATTTTTATTTGAAATAAAATTTCAGTACACACGTGAAAAATTACGTAGTATTCATGAATTGTTTGAAATTTTTTTAGACTGTTCTTTTTGTAATGGCTTTTGGACTGGTTTTTTTGGTTATGTAATTGTAAATGGTATTGATATTATTCTAATACCATTTGCTATTTTAGTTGGTTCTTCCTCATACTATTTAACGCTATTTGTTAAGAGTCTTACACAAAGAAATTAAGAAACACAGTTTATGTCCTTTATTTCTTAAATTATCCATTCTACATCTTTATCAACTTAACCCTACTAAACTTTAGTAGGGTTTTATTCACTATTCTTATTATTTCTATCTCTATACAAATTCCCAAACAAAAAAATTGTTCAAAATAGCAAAGTACATTTTGTACTGTACCTTGTTTACGCAACTAAAACAATAAATAAGACGACTATTAAAATATCTATCACCTTTAGAAATGGAGTGAACAATATGATTTTCTTTTCAAGTAAGCACCGAATTAAAGATCTTTCTTTCCTAAATAAACTTTGGATGACACCCGTAGCTTATGGACTAAAATATCTTGCCGGAACTGTAATATACATTGCAGATAAATTTGATGAAAAGGTAAGATTTGAAATCCTAAAAAGACATATCTAAAACGGAGAAAATGAGAAAATAAAAAGAGGATTTATTCACTTTAAGAAAGGTTATAACGAATTGATAAAGGCCACTTTAAATTCCTGCCATCATGCAATGAATTAAAAAACATTTATAAATCCTTTCTTGAAAACTTTAGTCAGGGAGATATTATTCCTATAAACTATACAGGATAGTATTAGGTATCGCGGTGATTTCAAGTATAATTACGGACTTAAAAAGTTTAAAATTGCGTTAGTAAGAAAGAATCACTCTAAGGATATTTTTACTAACGCAATCTTACTTATTTTGAAAAAACATTTTAACAATCTATAAATAGATTTTCTACCTAAAACATCGTATTATCATTAGCTGCTTCATTTGGAATCTCTTGAATTACATCCCAGTGTTCGACAATCTTTCCATCCTTTATACGGAAAATATCCACTATAGCAACTCCCTTATCTTGAGAGTTAGTACGAGAATGTACATGAAGAGCAACTGTATCTCCTTCAGCTATTACACGTTTAATTTCTGCAGAAGAATTAGGATCCTTAACAAAATCCTCCTTAAAGAAATCCATGAAAGCTTTTCGTCCATCAGCTACAAAAGGATTATGTTGCTTGTAATCCTCACTTACATATTTTTAGTAAAAAAACTCATAGTTGAATTTAATGTATCTAATTCCTTTTATTATCAGAATAAGCCTTTACAACAACTATTTATTATTTATTATTTATTATTTATTATTTTGTATTTCATTAATTCTATAGTTTCTTTAATACACTTACCATTATCCATTGTTATATCTAATTTCTATTTAAAACCCTTCTTTGTAAGTTTACACCTATATATCGTGTTAAATTGTGTGTGGCAAGATAAAACAAGCTGTTAAATTTAATTATTGTTAGGTAGCTTCTACGGTATGATATTATCACACAATTAGTTATACATATAAAAAAGGTTTCCTGCCTTGTAACAGGAAACCTTTTATGTATTATTAACCTATAAACCTAAAATTTTAACAATCTGAGGTGCCTTAGCATTATCTATATAATAATGCATCTCTAACCCTCTTCTTTCTGAACGGAGTACGGTTCTCCTCAATTTTGATAAATGTTGTGAAACAGTGGATTGGGGGAGTCTTAATATTTCCGTTAACTGTGTAACATTACACATTTTATGATGCATTAATTCATTTACAATTTGTAATCGAACAGGATGTGCCATTACTTTTAATACATCTATATCGTCTTCGTGGATTTTAGCTAGATTTCTTTCAGATATTAATGTTATCATTTTGCATTCTCCTTTATTATTAATTTCTATTTTCCTTTTATCCTTATAATTAATACTTATAGCTGATTACCATTTGTCCTGTTGAGAAAATATATTCTCTTTTTAAAACAAAAAGGACACCAATTCATTAAAACGTTTTTTTATCGCTTTAATAAATTGGTGCCCTCTAATCTTTTGACCAAAATATATCTTATTTTAAAAGATATTTTCAGTTCCTTTTTTCTCAAGTCTATTGAGATTTTGTATTTTCTTTAAAATTCATATTAAGAATATTCTTCAAATCCTGAAAGCATAAGTTTGCGGTAAACTTATGCTTTCTATCACATTCCACACCAACTAAGATAGTTAATACTATTAACATAGCGCTAACTATCTTAATTAAATATTAGTAATAGTGAATCTACATATTATCAATTCACTTTATAGTACATATATGTAAAAATAATAACATGATAAGCTTTTTCAAATTTTTCTCCTGATAAAGATTTGAAATTAGCATTTCAATACTCTCCTTACTGTTAATATGCCTAGAAAAAGGAGAGGGATCTCCCCCCTCTTCACCAATAAAATCGAACATATTTACAATTAAGAAAGCACATACATACATTCATCAAGAAATGAAACGAACAATAATAGTTCATTTAGTGAATTATAATACAAATCCAATTCCATTAATGAATATTTTTTACATTTCCGGAATAGTAATCAATCAACTGTAATACCCCCTCCATACAAAAATAAACTCAACGAAATATTCACTATAAAACCAACGTATGTAAAAAAACAGCTACAAGTCGATTCATAGTTTTAAAAATTTGTCCTCCTCTTCTTCTAAGAATATTCAAAATCTCAAATAGATTATCTTATATCGCCACCTTATGTATGCAGAATTACATATCAAGCCATATCGAAAATCATTCTCATTGTAACTATGATGGTTTCAAGAAGTGGTATTTTTACTTCCTTTTCAAATCTCAAAATATATTAAAGGAGGCACTAACATTATGAAAAAAGCTATTTTAGCAGGGGCACTAGGAATTGTAGTACTATCAGGTATGAATTTACCAGGAGTAGAGGCATCAAAAGCAAGTGCATCAACTACAAATTTAGAAATTCAAGAAGTTACAAAATACTACTCTATGAGTTCCTATGAAGTTTCCCAAAAAGAATCATTTAATCTTAATAAAGGGGAAGAACTTACTGTCTTTGTACAAAATTCCGGGTTTCCAATTTCTTATACAGTCTTTGATGCAGATAATCAAGTAATTGGCACATACAATGCTAATTCACAATATGGTCGCGTATTCAAAGCACAAAAAGACGGTAATATTTCTGTTCAATTTCAAGCAGGAGTAAATTCTTCTTACATGAAGAAAATGAATTTCACAGCTCAATTCGCAGTTTCTAAACTTAACCAACAATAAAAAATTTAACAATCCTCTTAAAAAAAAATTTAAAAGGTATATCCCTTCAATAGGATATACCTTTAACTTTAGTGAAGTTTATATTGACCAGATAACCGCTCTTGCGCCATACGAACTAAACGTTTCGTAATCTCTCCATCTACTGAACCATTTGCTCGTGAAGTTGAATCTGGCCCAAGTGTAACACCAAACTCCTGAGCAATTTCATACTTCATTTGCTCAATTGCACTTGCTGCCGCCGCTACCAAAATCTCGTTTGAATTATTATTTTCTCGAATTTGCAGTTCTAACACACCTCCATTTATTCGGTAATATTATGCTCTATTTCCAATTAAATACGCAAAATTTATATTCATTTAAGTAAGCGTGTAATTTACATTAATACATTCCAATTAAAAAAGGTTTTTCAAATGAATCAATATAATCCTTATTGAATTTTAAACTCTCCAATTAATTCTTGTAACTCTTGTGATAGCCCACTTAATGATGTTGCTAGTTCTGCAATATCTTGTACATATACTTCTTGTTCTTTCATACTAGTCTCTACATTACTACTGCTATCCACATATGTATTAACAATATGTGATAATTCATTTACAATCTGAATTATAGTTTGACTATTTTTAAAAATATCACTTGAATTACTCGAAGTCGCTTTAATTTGATTTGTAACAGCTTGTGCAGATTTTGAAATTTTTTCGAAGAAAGCACCACTACTTTGAACAGGAGTTATTCCTGATTCGACTTCTTTTGAGCTCTTTTGCATTGAAACTACAGCCTCTTCTGCTTCAGCTTGTGTTTCACTTAACTCTTTGATGTTCGGATATTAACAATATATTGTTAATAATCACCATTTTATAGGTACACCTACATATAGGCCAAGTATGCAATTACAGAACGTTTGTTATAAAAAAACGTAAACATGTCAAACAAAAAAGACTTAATTACTATATCTCATCCCTTCTTTTAAATATAAATCTACTACCTCGTTCTTAAATTCTACATTGTTAGTGACTCTAATTTTCCCCATAGAAAAATCCGCTCTTAACTCTCAATCAATTTCTTAAATTTCTTTTCTAATTGATCTGGTGGTAATACACCTCGTACATGATCTACTATAATTCCATCTTTATTAACAAAAAATGTCGTCGGTAAAGAGAATACTTTATAATCTAGTCCAGCTACTCCGTCCATATCTAGTAGAACCGGAAACTCAAATCCATAGCGATTAGCAAATGCGCTTGCTTCTTGTACTGGGTCACTAACAGTTGCATTCACCGCAAAAATTTCAACATCCTTTTTATATTTATCATACATATGAACTAAGTCAGGTGCCTCCATTTCACACGGCCCACACCATGATGCCCAAAAATTAATAATATATGGTTTTCCCTTGGCATCATTTAACGACTGCAACTTTCCGTCTAATCCTTTTAATGTGATGCCAGGTGCTTTAAAACCTACTTGTGGTAATACTTCTTTCTCTTGTAACTCTGCTTGTTTCGCTTTTCTTTCCTTTTCTTCTTTCTTTGAATTATAAAAGTTAACCCCCGCCCAAACGAGAGCACCTACTAGTATAATAGCAATTAGTTTCTTCACTTTCCTTCCTCCTCATTTTTAAAAACCTGTAAATCCACCGAATAGACGAATAAAGAATGCTGTAATTTTCGTCATTTGATTTGTATACAATAAAATACCTGTAATATATGATAAATAAGATATATATAGCGATAAAAAGTATAATGATATAAATGACAACACTCTATCCACACTACATAGAGTAGTGTTTACCCTAAAAAAAAGAGGCTATATGCACTCTCCGACAATAAGTACAATCGACACACAGAATAACCCTACTGTTACATATACCGAGTTCGTATGTATATGTAACGGAATAGTAAGCTTAGCAACCTTTTCATTTAACACTTGCTCGATTCGTAAATTTATTGCTGTTTTTGCAAATGAAGCTGTAACACATCGATTTTCCATTGTCTTTATTTTAATTAATTTTAATAACGCGCTACCTAACTCAAATGAAGATTCCATTTTTTGCATCGCATATTTATCTGCTGCTAACTCTTGATACGTATGATATCGTTGTAACAATTCTTTTAATATCGGGATGTACATCATTCCTTCTGCTAATAACGTAAAACAAAATAATTTTAGCGGATCCCAATTATTTTGATGATATTCTTCATGGAAAATAATCGCATCAATCTCTTCATCTGAAAACGTCTGAAGCAAACCTTCCGACATGACAACTTTCGGACGGAATAATCCAATTGTAAACGCTGCAACTTCCGCAGTCGGCAGTATATATATTTGTTTCCCTTTTCTAATAAATGGGATAAGTACTTTTTGTACTTTTTTACTATAGAAAAATTGCCGCCAAATTCTTTTACACACAATCAATACAGTAATTAATAATAACCCCGCTATTATAATACGAACCATTGATAGTTCTTTCATATGTTTTTCTAACTGAAACAAGCAAAACTTTGAAAGGAAGAATGCCTTATTTTGAAAGAGAAATGGATATGTAACATAATACAATAACAAGCTGAAAAAGAGGGTACTAACAATGAGCGCTAACAATACGATTTTACGCATTTGCCATTTCATTTCATCGATCCTCTTTTTTTAACTGATTCAATTTGTCTTCTAATTTTTTTATTAAATTCGGATCAGCCTGCTCTAACTCATCTATCATATGTGTTATAACTAAATCTCCAAATTCCCCCACTAATTCCTGTGTCATTTTCTTCGTTTGATTGGATAAGAATTCTTCTTTCGTTTGTATAGCACGATATATGCCACTTCTTTTCACAGTCTGTTTTTCTAAGTGTAATTTCTCTACTAACCTGTTCATAACTGTCATAACAGTATTAAAATTCACAGGCGATTCTTCACTTAATTTCTGCTGGACTTCTTTAATAGTAATACCTTCAGTAGACCAAATAATCCCCATAATCTTCGCTTCAAGCGGTCCAAAGAAATGATTTAATCCTTGCTCATTTAACCTATAGTTTTGCGTAAACATCGTATGACTCCTTTCACACTACGAATTGTAGTACAAATTAAATGAGAGGTCAAACGCAAGTAATACAAACTAAAATTCACTACCTATAAATACGTACCACATTCTATTCATTATAAGCCTAACTTATCTCCAAATGTATCAAAGAGATACTGCTCTAATATTTGTACACTAAACTTCTCATTACGCCCAAGGGCAAATAATTCCCGATCCTTCGCTACGATAGTATCTAACGGAATAACTACATTATCCACTATTTTTGTAATTTCAATTATATTACTTTTTACATTTACTTCTGTTTTAAATTCAACGTTTTCTAACACTATATGTGAACGTCTTCCTGATGCAAAAAAAGTAAAATTAGGATTTTTAACAACGCCAATTTCAGTCTCTAACGCATATAAATAGTGAAAAATTACATCTCTATGTCCATCTTTTATTATTTTTTCATCCTTCTCATCGTCTAAGTATTCTTTCAGCTTCGTTGTAAATTCAAATCGAAAATCCACTTTTTTCACGCTCCTTCTTTGTATTTCATATTAAATAAATATATTGAAATAATTTTACCATATTGTAATACAACTTCCTATTAAAAGTAAAAACTGTTTTAGAAAATCGCTATTATTTCCGATACCCTTTTAAAATATAAGTATAAATTCAATATGAATGAATGCTTCATTACATCTATTTAAACATATTTTTTCCATTTTTTGAAACATTAGTATGAAATATTGTATATCAATGAATGGTTTCTAATGCATTGGTATATATAGTCAGTAGTTTCTTTACTATTCCGATATACTTAAGCTACATTTTCTAATTATTGATTACATTACGGAAGGAATGTAACTCTCTTCTATCGAATTTTTATATAACAAAAATGATTAGGTGGTGCTTTACTATGAAATTAGCTGTCATTGGTGGCGGTGATTTACAAGATTCAAATCACTTGCCTATTAATGAACGCCTTATAGAATTAACAAATAAACAGTATCCAAAAGTATTGTTTATTCCAACGGCTAGTCATGATGATGAAAGCTATATAAAATTATTTTTAGACACGTTTGAAAAACAATTACATTGTGAAGTACAAATTTTACGCATTACAACAGATTCACCTTCTAAGTATGAAATAGAGGAGATGATTCATTCAGCCGATTTAATTTATCTAGGTGGCGGAAACTATATTCACATGCTTACGCAATGGAAAGAACATAGACTTGATGAAAAATTATTATTGGCTCTGCAACAAGGAACACTTATTGCTGGTTATAGCGCTGGTGCTATGTGTTGGTTCACGTCTAGTATCCGATCAGATTATGAAGGTTCTGGTTACATAGAGAGTAACGGATGGGGTATTGTTAATAAAAGATTTTGTCCACATTATAATCAATTAAACAGAATGAACGCCTTCCATTCCTTTTTACAAAATCATCAAGGGAATATAGAAGGAATTGCACTGGAGGATAATTGCGCTTTATATATTACAGAGGAATCCTTTGAGATTATCGGTGAACCGGAAAAAGCGTGGGAGTTTTATATGAGTGATAAAACACTCATTAGACAACATTTTGATATAACTTTAAAAAGCTATTTGTAAACCTGCACTTACGAAAAAATGTCCCTAAGTCCAATAACTTAGGGACATTTTTCTATTTAACTAACTAATCGTGTAATTCGTTTCTTTTGCCATGAAAGCTTATAATATGCATACTGCAATAGTAAGCTGACAATAAATGCTGCTGGATACCCGATCCAAATGCCTTCTATTCCAAGACTTGTATGGTAAGAAAGATAATATGCTACGGGTACTTCTACAAGCCAAATTGAAACAACTCCAATAACAGTTGGCCAAAGTACTGTACCGCTCGCTCGCATTGTCGCACTAATAATTTGTGCATGACCGAAAATTAAATAACTCCATAACGTAATCATAACTAAGCTATGAGCAATTTCAATTGTAGTTTGACTCGTTAAAAATAGTGATAAAATGTCTCTTGAGAATAAATAAATAAGAGATATTAACACACCACCGATGACGTAGTTCATAATAATTCCGGCCTTCACAACTTTCTGCAATCGATCAAATTGATTCGCCCCAATTGATTGTGCTGCAAAAATAGAAACTGTAATACCAAGGCTAACTGCTGGCATTTGTACATAACTTGCAACTTGATTCACAACGCCGTAAGCAGCTGTTGCATCCGAACCGTAACGATTTACAAATGCGATTACGGCAATCTCAGATAATGAAACTAATATCATATTTATACTTGCCGGTATACCGAGCCTTAGCAATAGCTTTAATAACTCCCCATCCATTCGAAGGTATTTTCTAACCGTTCCATCTAGTTGTAATGGGTGATTTTTCTTCTTTAAATACACAAGCATGACAATAAACGTAATAACTGTAGATATAACAGATGCATAGGCTGCTCCATACACATCTAATTTCGGAGCTCCTAACCATCCAAAAATAAGAACTGGTAATAAAATCATATTTAGTGCTGTACTTACAATTAAAAAGTAAAATGGCGTTTTAGAATCTCCTGTACCTCTCATAAATGTTGTATATGCGAAATATAAAAATAATACTGGCATCGATATAAATAAAATCCGTGCATAATGTACACTTATTTCAATAATATTTTCTGGCGTTCCCATTAGACGCATAATATCCATCGCAAAAATACTTCCTATTATCGCCAACACAACTCCAATAATAAAGGTAAATGTCAGCGTCGTACCAACGATAGCTTTTAAACGATCTTCGTTTTTAGCACCAAACGCCTGACCAATTAAAATAGAGCTCCCTGAACCGATACCAATTACAAATGAAACGAGCAAGAAAAATAATGGGAAGAATGCTGATATGGCCGCTAAATCATTAACTCCAAGCCATCTTCCTACTACCATACCAAATAATTGTCCAACTGATTGTAGTACATTACTTAATAATAACGGTACTAAAAACATCGACATCGATTTCCAAATTGGTTTACTCTCACTTTCCAACTTATGTGACTCCGCACCTTCTTTATTGTTATCTGCAGGTGGTTTCAAATTTCATTTCTCCTTTTCTTAAAAATCTATTTTCAATATCTATCTCTTTGTATAGTTGTTATAATACTGTGCTTCTATTCATTTTCTTTTCATATGATTATAACTTCACCCAATATTGACTTCCATCGGCTGTTCGATCTAAAAATCCATATTCGATTAAATATCTTCTTAAAGTTACGAAATCAGGGTATACATTTTCTATCACTGTATTTACTTCTTTTTCAGTATACTTTTTATTACTATCAAACTTCTTCACTAAATGACGCAATATAATTAATTTACGCTTTTGTTTCTTCGGAAATTTAGAGAGAGGTCCATCTAACCCTTCTGTAAAATGAGCTTTTAATACTTCATCATTTTCTTCTTCCGTAATATTGTATCGATCATCCACCATCGTTGCTGTTCTATGAATTGGTACAAATTTGGTTTGTACTTTTGATTTTTCTTCTGATAATTCCATTAGCGCTAAAAATACTTTTGCTTGCTTCATTTTCTCTCGCAGTGTAAATCGATGATTACGAATTGTTGATGTACTTCCGCCATCCAACTCTTTTACAATTTCTTTATCATTCAGTCCCATATAGAAAAACTGAACCATTTTCTTTTGTAAATCCGTTAATCCAGTAAATTTCTTATCCATATTTAGCAAATAATCAAACATAGACGTATGCTCATTTTGAATATGCAATTGGACGAACTTCTCTGCTTCATACAAAACTTGATTATCTTGATAAATAACACCTTTAATAAATGTTTCACCACAAGCTAAGCAAATGTACCCCTCTTTTTCTTCATCAAACACATACCCTTTCTTTAATTCCTCTATTGACGCATCCCAAAACTTCTCTGAAATATCGCTCATACTAAACACTCCTTCAAAATGTTTATTTAAAAACCAAACAAATCGCTATATCGTTTATTATCACTTCATCATCTTATCACAACACAAACAAACATTTCAACGTTTCGTTTGCCCATTTTATAAACTTTTATAAAAACATCTATCGAAAGGATTTGATATAACGAAAAGTGAATGTATTTATACAACCTCATTTTATAGGATGTGAAATAGAACATGAATATTCTTCAAGACCCTTGGTTTACCGTTAAGCAAATTGCACAGAACGCATATGCGATTAGTGAATATGGAACTGGTATTCACTCATTCCAAAACTTCAGTATTCAATTTTAACTACAAAAAAGATGTTTTCGTATAAGAAAACATCCTTTACTTTTTATATATTCTATTTACAGTCTCTACTAAAACCTTACTTGCTTGTACAAATGTATGCTTTCGATTTCTATCTTCAACAAATTTATTAGCACAACTACTCATAATCATCATACAACTAATTATGACTAACGCTATCTTTCTATTCTTGTAAGTCACTTCATGCCACTCCACTATTACAAAACTTCTTTTGAATTTATCCCATCAAGAAATTTTACATGAATAATAAAACGTGTGAATATGCAATTCTGCATATTCACACGTTTTATCACAATGTTATGATTTAATTTAGTTAAAAAACAAGTATACCGAGGTGACTAACTTGAAATTTAAAGCGAAAAAAAATCCATTCCACGTCATTTTCATTACATTATTTATAATTATTTTTTTCGTTTCGTTATTCTTCCAAAATGAAAATTCTATTTTTTTCACTCTCATGATGCTGCTAAATATCGTGAATCTTTCTTCATTCTATTTCTCTCACTACAACGTAACGGAATCATCTCTTGTTGTAAAACACGGTTTCATTTTTCATACTGAAATTCCATTTGAAGATATTCGTCACGTTAAATACTCTGGTAAAAAACTTCATTCAAAAAAATGGACTAGACAACAATTAGAAATCCATTACAATTTATTTGACTCAGTGACCACTTTCATACCACTAGAAGAAGAAAAATTCATTTCACTCTTAAAAGAGAACTGCCCACAGATGAAAGTAATGAATACGCCTGCTAACAAATAATATATTTTGAAGCTTGTAGTATTGCAAGTAGATGAAACATAAAAATGAACATCAAAAAAGCCAAGATTCTATACTCAGAACCTTGGCTTTTTCTATTACTCTTTTGGAGCAATCATTTTCTTTGGATCTACAATTTCATCAAATTGCTCTTCTGTTAGTAGCCCAGATTGCAATGCTGCTTCTTTTAAAGTTAAACCTTCTTTATGAGCATGCTTCGCAATTTTCGCTGCATTTTCATATCCGATATGTGGGTTTAGCGCTGTTACAAGCATTAGTGAGCGATTCACATTTTCATTAATTACTTCTTCATCTGCTTCAATACCAACTGCACAATTGTCATTAAACGAAACAATTGCATCCGCTAATAAGTGAGCTGATTGTAAGAAGTTATAAGCAATAACAGGTTTAAATACGTTTAACTCAAAGTTTCCTTGGCTCGCAGCAAATCCAATTGTTGCATCATTCCCCATCACTTGCGCTACAACCATCGTTAATGCTTCACTTTGCGTTGGATTTACTTTACCTGGCATAATAGAGCTTCCCGGTTCATTTGCTGGAATAATAATTTCTCCAAGCCCACTACGTGGACCACTTGCAAGCCAACGTACATCGTTAGCGATCTTCATTAAATCTGCAGCTAATGCTTTTAATGCGCCGTGAGTATATACAACTTCATCATGACTCGTTAATGCATGGAATTTATTTGGTGCAGAAACAAATTGTTTACCTGTAAATTGACTAATTTCCTCTGATACCATCTCACCAAATTTAGGATGAGCATTAATACCTGTTCCAACCGCAGTTCCACCAATTGCTAACTCTTTCATATATGTATTGCTCTCTGCAATCATACGCTCTGTTTTTTCAAGCATACGGTGCCATCCGCTAATTTCTTGCCCTAAAGTTAACGGCGTTGCATCTTGTAAATGTGTACGACCAATTTTTATAATATGTTCAAATGCAGTTACTTTTTCTGCTAAAGTTTCTTTTAATTTCGTAATTGCTGGTAATACGTGATTTTCTACTGCGATTACACAAGCTACATGAAGCGCCGTTGGAAATGTATCATTTGAACTTTGTGACATGTTCACATCATCATTCGGATGAATATGTACGTCAGATCCCTTCTCTTTCAAAATTTGATTCCCACGATTTGCAATTACTTCATTCACATTCATATTTGACTGTGTACCACTACCTGTTTGCCATACGACAAGCGGAAAATGTTCATTCCATTTCCCTGCAATCACTTCATCCGCAGCTTCTACAATTGCTTCTGCTTTTTCTTCTGATAGCTTTCCTAATTTTTGATTGCTAAGCGCTGCACTCTTCTTTAAAATTGCAAATGCTTTTACAATTTCAAGCGGCATTTGCTCTGTTCCAATTGGAAAGTTTTCTTTACTACGTTGTGTTTGTGCTGCCCATAATTTATCAGCTGGAACTTTTATTTCTCCTAATGTATCTCTTTCAATTCTGTACTCCATGTTTTCATCCCCTTGAAAATATAATACCTACATCTCTTATAATAACAGACTTTCTCTTAAATGATAAGAATTCTCACTCTTATATATAGATATTCTATATTTATTTAAAAAAATTCCTCTTGACCTAAACTTAAGTTTAGGCTGTATCCTTTCCATTGTAACCTACTATAACATTACTGGAGGAATTCAATATGAAAAAATATGCTTTTATAACAGGTGCGAATAAAGGAATTGGATATGAACTTGTTCGTCAATTAGCAGAAAAAGATTATCACGTATTTTTAGGTGCTCGTAATGAACAACTTGGACAACAAGCCGTAGAATCTTTAAATGTTTCAAACGTTTCCTATATTCAAGTAGATATTTCAAATTCACAATCCATTCAAGAAGCAACAAAGAAAATTTACGAAACGACTGATCACTTACATTTATTAATTAATAATGCAGGCATAGCGCTAGACTTCAATATGCTACCTAGTGAATTAAATATTGAAACTTTACGCCAAGGATTTGAAGTTAATTTTTTTGGAACTTTCCAAATGATGCAAGCCTTTTCGCCATTATTAAAGAATTTAAGCAACAGTAAAATAATAAATGTAACAACTGACATGGCCTCACTAACAATGTTTGCTAATGGTGAAACACATCCAATTAATACACTAGGATATAATTCTTCAAAAACAGCTATTAATGCTTTAACATTAGCTTTTAGTAAAGAATTTGCTACTAACGGTCCAGAAGTATTTGGGGTAACTCCTGGTTTTACAACTACGGATCTTAATGGAAATTCCCCCGGTGGCCATACAACCACTGAAAGTGCTAAAATTATTATTAAATATGCATTAAGTGAAACAAACTATAATGGTAAAATACTAAATAAAGATGGCATTATACCTTGGTAATAAAAGGATGAATGATATGTATTATACAATTGGACAAGTCGCCAAAATGCAACACTTAACAATTTCTCAAATACGTTATTACGATAAACAAGGACTGTTCCCTTTTCTGCAAAGAAACGAAAAAGGAGATCGAGTTTTTGATGAAGAAGCACTGAAATATTTAGAGATGATTTTGTGTTTAAAAAACACTGGTATGCCAATTCAAAAAATAAAACAATTTATCGACTGGTCTATGGATGGAGAATCTACCATCTTTCAACGGTTAGAATTAATGAAACAACAGGAGACAAATGTCTTACAGCTCATTCAAGACACTGAAAAAAACTTAAAAAAGATACAACAAAAAATTGCTAAATATGAGAATGAAATAACTTCAGCAAATGCTATTAAAAAATAAAAAAATCACCTTCTACATATTGTAGAAGGTGATTTTTATTTTATGATGCTTGCTTTCCTTTATCTGCATCATCTACATACCAGATGAATTTGCCTGTATATCCGTAAATAACTGCTAAAATTAACGATACGAAGCTTAACCACATAAACGGAACGTATGAGAACGTTGCTACACCTAAAATACCAGCCATAAAAATACCATTATCAGACCATGGAACCATACCTGAAGTTAACGTTCCACCTACTTCTGAGTTACGCGCTAATACACGACGGTCTATTTTTAATTTATCATAGCCATCTTCCATAATTTTTGGTGTTAAAATTAGTGATACATACATCGCACAACCAAATATATTAGCTAAGAATGCCACGATTAATGTAGACAATGTTACATTACCTGCAGAATTTAATTTCTTCTCAAATTTTGATACGATTACTTTTAAAACACCTAGTTTTTCAAGTAATCCACCAAATCCTAAACCGAAAATAATAACGGCTACTGAGCCAAGCATGCCGTTAATTCCACCACGGTTTAATAACTTGTCAACAAATTCAACACCAGATTGAATTGAGAATCCGTTATAAGCTGTTCCAATCGCCTCTCCAAAGTTCATCCCTTGGAAAAGAGTTGCCCAAATTGCACCAATTAAAGCTCCCATTGCAATTGTTGGCATAGACGGTTTCTTCATCGCTAATAGAACGATAACAATGACCGCCGGAACAAGCATCCATATTTTAATATCAAATTGCTTTAATAAAGCTTCTTTTAAAAATTCTACTCGATTCAAATCTACATTATCGCCGCCATACATCCAACCAGCTACAGTAAACATAATACTAGTAATAATATAAGCTGGAACATCTAATACGAGCATAGCTCGAACGTGAGCAATAACATCTACTTTCGCCATAGAAGCTGCAAGAACTGTGCTATCAGAAAGTGGTGATAATTTGTCGCCGAAATAAGCTCCTGAAAGAACTGCACCAGCAACAAGCGGAAGTGGTAAACCAAGTCCTTCACCAATCGCCATCATAGCAATACCTGCTGTTCCCACTGTTCCCCAAGACGTTCCTGTTGCGATAGAAGTTATAGAACAAATAATTAATGTTGCTAATAGGAATATGCTAGGGTGAATAAATTCTAATCCATAATAGATTAATGTTGGTACTACCCCACCAGCAATCCATGTTCCAATTAAAGCACCTACTGCAACTAAAATCAGTATCGCTTCTAATCCGTTAGAAATCCCTTTCGTAATTGCATCTTGCAATTCTTGATAACGAAATCCTAATCTTAATCCAAGCGCAATTACTAAAAACCATGAAATAAATAGCGCTAATTGAATTGGGAGATCAAAAATCGTTTGGAAGGAAAAGACAACAGCAAGAAATAGTAATAAAAGAACTATGATTTCTAGCATCGATGGTAATCTTACACTTTTCATTTTTTTCTCTCCTTACAAGTCGATAACATGACGTATGTCGTCTTACATGTATGTAATATACAATTAGCGAAGACAAAACAAAATTTTCATATTATTTCGATTTATTTTTCCAGTATAATATATTCACAACCCTTTCTATTGTAAAAGTAGATTACGTTTTTCGCAATGAAAAATATAAAAAATGTTGTATTTTTATTTATCCCGATATTTTCGGCCAATAAGACCCCCGTCTCAAAATTCAGTAAGTGCAAAGCACTTAGGTAAGAAATTAACTACTGTAAAATTCCGAATTGATATGAAAGTATTAAAGCTTCACTTTATTTACAAAGAAAAATCCCATACTAACTTTTTTAATATTTGCTGCAATAAAACTTTTTACAACTATCTTCGCTTTTTAATTCACACCATTATTTTCTACATAAAAAATAGGGCACACATCATAAAAATGATGCATGCCCTATCTTTATTTATACATATTTTGTATTTCTTCTTTATTTTTAAGTATTTCCTCAAACTTATCACTACAACCCTTCGGAAATAACACTCCCAGTCCATATGAATGCGCAAATTGAAAATGAGGGTACTTCGCTTTTACCTCATCCCAAAACTTATATACGCCGAAATCACTACTTCTAACTTCAATATCATGAAATAATACAATACCGTTTTTCGCGACTTTCGGTAGCCATGTATTATAATCGTGAGAAACAGCTTCATACGTATGATAGCCATCAATATGCAAAAGATTTATCGTTTCATCTTGAAACCGGTCTACAGCATCATCAAAAGTAGATCGAATTAAATTTCCTATATTAAGGTAGTTATCGCTCACTACCTTTTCTACTATTTGAAAAACCCCTTCTCCATATGGACCTGTATGCCCATCTCCAGCCCAAGTATCTACTGCAAAGCATTTAGTCGATAACCCTCCATCTTTTACTCCCTGACAAAAACTAAAAAAGGAAGCTCCTAAATGTGTACCTAACTCAACTAAAGTTTCTGGTTTTTCAAATCGTACTAAGTCATATGCAAAATCTAAATGTCCACTCCACGCAGATTGTGACCGAATAATAGGACTAAATGTTTCAAATTCAAATGATGGTTTATGAGTAACCCAGTTCATCGCATAACTCCTTCTGCACATATTTTTAACAAACCAAATTACTCTTATCTTTATTTTTTTATCGCCTTGATTATGATTCTATTTCATGAAAATATGAAGAATTTATTCTTTTCTATTGAGGTAAAGCATCATATACATATGGGTCAGTTGGCTTATTAATTTTCTCGATTTTGTTTACTTTTACAAGTGGAAAAACTGTTCCTTTATATGTCGTTTCATCTAATAATCCTGTTATTTTCACCCATGTTTCTTCTGGAATTTTTTCAATATTTTTCCCGGTAACAATCATCCCCCAGACTGATGCATCCGCAATACAACAAGTTATGCCATATCGAGCCACTACTGCTTTATTACCCGTCACATCTTTATCCTTATATATAAACCCTAAGAATGTAATTTCTTTCCCTTTAAACCAATTAACATTTTGACCAATTACATTCATTGTTTCAACATAATCCTTATCCTTTACTTGTAGTTTACGCTGTCCTAACATACTTTTTACTACTTGCTCTTCCGTTTTATAAGTCGTTGCTAAATTTGATGTTTCTTCTGAATCAACTAATACTTCTCGCTCATCAAACTTAACCTGTTTCCCCTCTTTTTCGTTTCTTTCCAGACTTCTCGCCTGTACACTTTGATTCATACCCCTTTTTCCTGCTAAACTTCCATCAATTGTTACACTTCCAAAGAGAAAAGCACTAACTATCGGAACAACAAATAAAACATATACAAAGAAACTTTTTATCCCTGATTTTGATGTTGTATGATGTTTACAACAATTATAATCATGCTGTTTTTCTCTTCCATCCCCCCAAACTTGTACAATACCAAAAATTAAAATTACTACAAAAGCTATATACGTAAATTTGATCATTTTTGGAGCGATAAAATTATAAATATTCCCTGTTACAAGTAGTTTAAATAAGAGCATTGCTAAACCAATTAAAATAATGCCACGAATATAGCGATGATATGCCTTCTGCTCCTCTTTCTCCATTCTTTCTCACCTCCTATAACATTATGATTTGCACGATGGTATACACAGATACAATGACAATTCCCATCAAAAAGAATACAAATCTCTTTTGAAAATACGCAAATAGCATTAACGTATTTTTCATATCAAGCATAGGCCCAAACACAAGAAATGCGAGAAGTGCCTTTATCGAGAAAACATGTCCAAAAGACGCAGCTATAAAAGCATCGGCTGCAGAGCAAATTGATAAAACATAACCAAACCCCATCATAATAATGGGAGCAATTACTTCGTTATGTGCTACTGCATCCAGTACATTCCGATCAAAAAACGTTTGAAATACACTTGCTAAAAAAGCACCAATCAATAAATACTTACCAGTATCAAAAAACTCATCTACAGTGTGATTCATAACATCTTTCCAACTCTTTTTTTTGCTTGTTTGAACTGAAACCTCTACGTCTTTTAAAACATTTCTTTCGCGATAGCAATAATACACAATTAGACCTATGAATAGAGCAACTAGAATTGTTATCCCAAAGCGTGCATATACAACGTAATCATTTTTTTGAAACGCATATACAGTAGATAAAAAAACGACTGGATTCATAATGGGTGCACTCAGTAAAATAACAATGCCTACATGAAGTGGTAACCCCTTTTGAATGAGCCTTCTTACAATTGGTATAATGACACATTCACACATTGGAAAAAGAACTCCCACAAATACTGCTGGAATCATTGCAACAATTGGAGATTTCGGCATTACTTTTTGAATCATATCTTCCGTCACAAACACTTGAATAAATGAAGAAACAATTACCCCTAATAAAATAAAAGGTATTGCTTCAAAAATGATACTTAAAAATACCGTATTCACATTCAGCCATTCCTGCGGTATATTTTTGTGCAAATTTACTAGACTTGTAAAATCTACAAAAAATAATAAAAAGAGAAACATAGCGATAAGAGCTATGCCTACTAATTCTTTTGGAACTCTATTAAAGACCAAGCTTCTCGCCTCCATTTTATTTATATGTAAACATGTGCTTGTCCAAATCCTTCATACTACAGCACAAATTTTATAGTCTATTTCTATTCTTAAATCGTAATCATTATGATTTATTATTGATTTTTCTTTTCCTATCGTTTAATATAAAACGTAATCATTACGATTTAAAGGAGAGATCATTTCATGAAAAAAGTACCTATCACTGTATTAAGTGGTTTTTTAGGATCTGGAAAAACTACCTTACTACATCACATTTTGACTAATAAGAATAACTTAAAAGTAGCTGTTATCGTTAATGATATGAGCGAAGTAAACATTGATGCATCTCTTATAAAAAAGGGTGGTTTTTCACGTACGGAGGAAAAACTAGTAGAAATTCAAAATGGCTGTATTTGTTGTACACTACGAGAAGATTTAATGATAGAAGTGGATCGTCTTGTGGAAAATGGTGATATTGACTATATTATTATTGAATCTTCTGGTATAAGTGAGCCTATTCCAGTTGCTCAAACGTTTACTTATACAGACGAAGTTCTTACCATTGATTTAACGAAAAATTGTCGCCTCGATACGATGGTTACAGTTGTAGATGCAAATAGATTTTGGGATGATTTTGCAGATGGAGAAAGTTTATTAGACCGAAAACAAGCAATCGATGAGACTGATACCCGAGAAGTTATTGATTTATTAATAGATCAAATTGAGTTTGCAAACGTAATTATTCTTAATAAGATAGATTTGCTAGAAAAAGAAGATGTGATAGAGCTTCATCATTTACTAAAAAAATTAAATCCTAATGCAAAAGTTCTTGAATCTTCGTTTAGCAAAGTACCATTACAAGAAATTTTAAACACAAATCTATTTAATTATGAAGAAGCTAGTCAATCGGCCGGCTGGATACAAGAATTAAACAGTGATCATCATACACCGGAAACAGAAGAATATGGTATCACTTCTTTTGTTTACCGCCGCAAATATCCTTTCCATCCCGAGCGCCTTATGAATTGGCTAGAAAAATGGCCTTTAGATGTTGTAAGAGCGAAAGGATTCTTCTGGTTGGCATCTCGTAATAATATGATAGGGCTTCTATCTCAAGCAGGCTCCTCTATTACAATTCAAGGAGCCGGTGAATGGATAGCGGCATTACCTGAAACTGAAAAAAATCAAATGATTACAGAAGAACCAGAAGTATTGAAAAACTGGGATAAACAATATGGAGATCGAATAACCGAACTCGTATTTATCGGAATTGATATGAACTGTTCTTTAATTGAACAATCATTAGATGATTGTTTATTAACAGAAAAAGAAATGCAACAAAACTGGAATACATTTATTGATCCTATCCCGGCTTTTACTTATACTTCATAACAATTAATAAAAGGCTTCAGTAGAATGAAGCCTTTTTACTTTATAGCACTCTTATTTAATAGGTTTGCTTTAATTATGAATACAATTGTACCTAAAACAATTAATATAGCATATACGATACCAACTACATTACCTATTTTTTCTAAGCCAAGCGGTAATATTATAGTAGCAACTCCAACTATATAAGAAAATGCTCCTGAAAGCTTCGCTAATTTATTTTTATCTCCAACAAACGTTTCTTCTTGATATCCTGCTAACAAAAACAACCTCTTTTTCACATGTATTTGATACCCTAAAAAAATGATAAGTAACCCAACAAATAAACAAACTAAAAATCCAGCTAACATATACTCCCCCTCCTCTACAATATTTTACTATACATAAAAAACAAATTAGAAATTTCAGTTTATTAACACGTCATTCTGTGATATATTGCATATTGTATTCAATTTGTATTTTTAGAAAGGAGAATTTTAGATCATATGGATTCAAATCGATTAAAAGGAATTATAATGGTCATAATCGGTGCTTGTTTATGGGGCTTGTCTGGTACAGCTGCACAACAACTTTTTCAATATGACAATGTTTCAACCGAATGGTTAGTTACGATCCGTTTACTTATATCTGGAATTATTTTGCTCATTATTTCCTCATTCGGAACGAGAAAAAAAGAGATATTTAGCATTTGGAAACAAAAATCTGATGCTATTAAAATGATTTTGTTTGGTCTATTCGGTATGCTTGCTGTACAGTATACGTATTTCGCTTCAATTAAAGAAGGAAATGCTGCCGTGGCAACATTATTACAATATTTAGCTCCTATATTCATCACTGTATACTTACTTTTCAAATGGAACGTTCGTCCATCAAAAATTGATTTCATTTCAATTACCCTTTCATTAGTAGGCACTTTTCTCTTACTAACAAACGGGTCTGTCCATAACTTGGCTGTTTCTACACCAGCTATTATTTGGGGGATTTTATCTGGATTATCTCTCGCTTTTTATAGTTTATATTCAAAGGAATTGTTAGAAAAATGGTCTTCCTCCGTTATCGTTGGATGGGGCATGATTATTGGGGGTATTGGTGTAACGATTGTACACTTTATTTCTACAAACGAATTCATTTTATTATCAACTATGAAATATGTAAAACTAAGTACCCTACCGCTCATCACATTTGTCGTCATTTTCGGGACACTTATTGCCTTTTATTTATACTTAGACAGCATACGATACCTGACTCCGAAAGAAACAACATTATTTGGTTGCACAGAACCACTCGCAGCTATTATTTCTTCTGTACTTATATTGCAAGTGCCATTTCAATCTTTTCAGTTATTAGGCGCTTTTTGTGTCATTGTAATGGTGCTCATCTTAAGCCAAAAGCCGGATGAAGGGAAACAAAAATTAAAGCTTGTTCATGCAAAAAAGGAAAATATACAATGAAAGGATTGAATTCACTATGCCTGTCCCTCAAAATTATAAAAAACCAGGAAGAGTTTCAGCAAAATCACTCGTTTTAAATCAACTACAAAATTGGATTATTGAAGGTGTACTGAAGCCCAATGAAAAAATTAATGATGGGGAATTGGCTGAGGCACTAGGAGTAAGCAGAACACCTGTAAGAGAAGCACTTCAAATATTAGAGCTTTCTGGATTAGTGGAAATGGTACCAGGGCAAAAAACGAAAATTGCTCCTATTAAGTTAGACGACGTATCTATCATTTATGAAACGATGGCTGGTCTTCACTCTATTATAGGAAAGCAAGCTCTTCAAAACATTACAGACGCTGATATTCAACTACTTTCTGAAATAAATGAGCATTTTCAGCAATCTATAGAGAAAAAAAACGCAAAACAAGCTTTAGAATTAGATATACAATTCCACAATACAATTTCTTCTATTGCTAAAAACCAATATATTGAACCCTTTCTAGAAAATATGCAACTTCACGTTTTACGTCTTGAATATTTGTTTTTCCAAAACTTTGTTCCAGCAAGTCAATCTATTGAAGAACATCACTCTATCATTCAAGCATTACAGAAGCAGGACGAAAAACAAATGGAACAAATAATGACCCAAAACTGGCTCCGTCCCATGAAAGAAATACAAAAAATAATTTCTACGAAATAAAAAGAGAGCTGGTTACACAAAATCGTAACCAGCTCTCCTTTTACTAATCTATATAGCTACGCCTGAATATTTGCATAATCTTCCATATCTTCGTACTCTTTTTCCAATTCCTCTAAAGACAGCTCGTATAATTGTCGGTCGCGAATCTTAAACACACCTGCTCCAATTAACTCATCAATTAAATGCCTCTTACGATTTTCAACAGCAAAACGGAGTTGACTACTCATCTTTTAAAAAACTCCTTTCTACGATCATTGAAAATGACAATCACTATCAATTACCACTTTTGATTATAAAAGATGACTCTTTATAAGTAAAGTAATTTCATGAAATATTTACCTTGCAAAGTACTTGTGGCCACATTATATATATGTATGCCGCGCGAAAAATGTTATGACACTTTTTCTTATCCTTTTTCTTTCATACTTTGCAAGTTGTCTCATCATGATTAAATTCACCATCTATTTCTACTTGAATGGTGACATGTTCTACATGAAATTTCTCCTTTAATACATACGTAGCCTCTTTTAATACACTTTGCGTTTCATTCCCTTTAATAATAAGATGACATGTTAATACTTGAAAATCTGATGTGACAGACCATATGTGCAAATCATGAACTTCTTTGACAATCGGAATATTTAATAACGTACTTTTTACCTCTTCAACATTTATGTGCTGTGGTGCACCTTCCATTAATATATGAACCGTATCACGTGTTACACGCCATCCACTAATAATGACTAAAATAGACACAAGAATACTAGCAATCGCATCTGCAGCAGTCCATCCGAAAAATTTAATAAGTAACGCAGCAATAATCGCTCCGACGGAACCCAATAGATCGCCTAGTACGTGCAGGAAAGCACTTCTTAAATTCAAATTACCTTTCACATCTCCGCCTCTCATTAATATCCAAGCTGATAAAATATTAATAAGCAGACCAAGGACTGCAATAATAAGCATCCCATTACTAGCAATCTCAACTGGTTCTTTAAAACGACGGATTGCTTCAATAAAAATGTATACCGAAATGACAATAAGAACGACACCGTTACATAATGCTGCTAACATTTCGACTCGCTTATACCCGTATGTTTTCGCAGTTGTTGCTGTTTTTTCTCCGAGTTTAAACGCAAGTAAACTTAAAGCTAAAGATACTGCATCACTTAGCATATGCCCCGCGTCAGATAGTAGTGCTAAGCTATTTGTTACAAATCCCCCAACAACTTCTGCAATCATAAAACTTGTTGTTAGTAGGAAGGCAATTAGTAACGCCTTTTTATTTTTTGAATGACCATGATCATGCGAATGTCCCATACTTATACTCCTTTAAGTACAATATCTGTATGTTAGTATGAAACAAACTCCCCATCTTTATCCCGAATTGACTGATTGTAAACGCCCGCTTCCTCTGTATACACACTTCGCTATTTTTTAAACAATCCCTTTTTCTCAAATAAAACAAGACTACTTCTTTTTTATTTTCATATTGTTTACTAATGAAAGAATTTTTAAGGAGGTTACTTAAATGAAACGTTTATTTCTCTGTATGGAACGTGAACTTGTTGTAGTGAAAGAACACAATGATAACTATGAAACGACTTATCACTTACAAAATATGCAACCTACCTGTATCGCTGTTGATCCATTTCAAAAGAATCGTGTATATTGCGGAACATTTGGACGAGGTCTATGGTTAAGTGACGATAGTGGGGATTCATGGAGACCAATTGGAGATTCTTATCGTTACTTTGATTTCCCTAAAGAAGATGGTATTTTGCACTCCTCTATCACTTCCATAACAATAAGCTCAAATGAACAAGTTAACGGATATGGTGTCGTTTATGTCGGCACAGAACCGAGCGCTTTATTTCGCTCTGAAAATGGTGGTGAAACGTGGACTGAACTTAAAAATATGAAATCATTATTATCTTCTTATACGTGGGCATTTCCGCCTAGACCTTTTACCCATCACGTACGCTGGATTACAGTTGACCCAAATAACCCTAATACAATACACGTTTCAATCGAAGCTGGTGCTGTTATTCAAAGTAACGATAAAGGGCATACATGGATTGATAAAAAATTCGGTGCTCCTATCGATGCTCATCAATTACTTATGCACCCTGAAGCACCAAATCGCCTTTATGCATCATGTGGTGACGGATTTATGGGCGGACCTGATCGTGCTTATCTTGAGAGTTATAACAATGGAAACAGTTGGATCTCATGTAGTGCAGGACTTGAACATCATTATTTATACAGCATGGCTATCGATCCAGCTGATTGTGATACGATTCTCGTTTCTGCTGCGCCAAGTGCTGATCTCGCTCATCATCGTATCCCTTATGAATCTTATATTTATCGAAAAACGAAAGATACTCCGTTCCAGCAAGTACAACAAGGATTACCATCTGCAATCGGTACAGTCATTTCGATGTTTGCGACAAATGAAGCCGAACCACATACGTTCTACACGTTAAATAACAATGGCGTCTTTCAATCCAATGATAGCGGCGAATCGTGGGAACAACTAAATATTCCGTGGAAAGATGAGTATAAAACGCAGCATCCGCATGCACTATTCGTCACTAGTTCTTAACGAAAAAAGACTGCCTAAATGATTTTAGGCAGTCTTTCTTTTATTTCTTTAAATCAATGACAATATCATCTAACACAATATCTTTGCTCTTCGCTTCTTTTTTCGGCACTTCTATTTTCTTCTCTTTCCCATTCACATACTCTACTCCACCATGATTTTCAGGTGTATGTACTCGCAAGTGCACGCGAGGTGTAACGATAAGATTTGTTGCATTTTCGTTTAGTTTTTGGAAGGTGGCACTCCAACTACTTTTATGTGGCTCTGCTACTGTACTACTTCCGCCATTTCCTTCACTAGCATAATGATTTCCTAAATCATCTTTTATTTCTAACTCAACATCCGCACTATCCCATATACTTCTTAATACCTTAGATTCTTCCTGATTGAAAAAAACGATAAATGACATCGGGGTTACTTCCATTTTGTCTATATTTACTTTTATTAATTCATTTTCAGAAACCCCATTAACTTTTACTTCCTTACTATCCATTGCTTTTAAACTAAGTGCGAAATTCCAGTTTCCCTTTATTACATTACCTTCATAATCCAACTCAATTGCCTCTATATCCCACCAAACATTTGCAACATCTAACCTTTCACTACCATGACCACTCATCGTAGTCATACCTACATATTTTCCCTCTCCAACTTTTGTAACGTTCGAACTACCTCCTCCGCCATTAAAGCCCATAACTTGCGGACTTCCAAATGGGAACGGTTTCTCTCCTAAATCTTTTTCGCTCTCAATAGAATATGTAATTGTAATTGTTCTACCATCGAATACAGCATCATTAATTGTAACCTTAACCCCATTACTCTCTTTTGTCATATTCAACTCAGTCGAAAATTCCTTATAATTTTCATATAACCCCGTTCTACCATTATCTAAAAATCGGAATATGTCACCTACAATTGGCAATCCCCCGGCATATGTAGGAAAACCGATACCAAGAGTTGCAACCGATAATCCTACTAAAATAGATGCAGCAGCGACACCCTTCTTCCAACTTTTCATCTTTTTCTTCGTACGTATCGATTGTTTTACATTTCGTTTTACTTTTTCCTTTTCAATTTCAGAAGCCTCAATTTCTTCTAATTCTTTTTCATCTATATCAATATCATTTAATAGTTCATAAATGTCTTTCATATTGCACTACCTCCAAAACTAATTTTCGTAGCATTTTGTTGTAGTTTCTTTTTCCCCCGGTACACTCGATTATCAATTGCTGCCCGAGTTAATCCTAACTTGTCACCTATTTCCTCTGTCTTCATACCAAGTAAATATTTCATAATGAACACCTTTTGATCTAGCGGTTCTAATTGATTAATGAGCTTCAATAATTCTTCCCTATCTTCCATAACGATTAATTCGTCTTCTGCTGATTTTTCTGTACTGATATGAAACTCATCTGAAATGATTTCTACTGTTTTAGTCGATTTCCGGTAATAATCAATTGCTTTAAACTTCGCAATCGCTGCAATCCACTTTTTAAAATCACTCGGCTCTCCATGGAATTTATTTGCGTTATTCCAAATGGAAAGAAATATATCGTTTATACATTCCTCTATGAGTCCATCATTTTGAATGGGAAGTAGAACTTTATGCGTGATCCCCTTTATGAGTGGTAAGTATGTATCGACAACGAATTCTAACGCGTCTTCTTTTTGCCGCTGTAATCTTTTTATAAAATTTTTCTCATTTGATTTCATGTAGCGATTCCCCTTATTGTTTTGTAAAAGCTTTTACACCCTATATAACGTCTGAGAAAATTTTTTCTCTCATCTTTTTTATTTTTTGTATGTAATGGAATACTTTCCCTTAGCCATTTTCTCACATAACTATGCATTCAAAGAAAACTTTCTCAAGTCTGTAATTTAATTCATGTAGTACACTATTTATATAGTCACTCTTTAATTTAGTGTACATTTTATTTCATTAATCTATTTTAAAAATTAGGAGATGAGATGTGTATGTGTGGAATTACAGGTTGGGTAGATTGGAAAGAAGACCTTTCAAATCAACATGTTATTTTAAAAAAGATGGCAAATAGTATTCAGCATCGTGGTCCGGATGCTGAAGGATTTTGGTTTTCACCTCATGCGGCCTTTGCACACCGGCGTTTAATTGTAATTGATCCAGAAGGCGGGACACAGCCTAAGACATTTCGTGCTGGTGATTATACGTATGCTCTTACTTATAATGGAGAAATTTATAATTTCCGTGAACTGAGAGAGCAGCTTCAAAAATGTGGGCATGCATTTGAAACCCATTCAGATACAGAAGTATTACTACATGCTTATTTAGAATGGAAAGAAGACTGCGTACGACATTTAAACGGAATTTTCGCTTTTGCCTTATGGGATGATCAGAAGCAACAATTGTTTTTAGCACGAGATCATTTAGGTGTAAAACCACTCTTTTTTACAGAAAGAAATGGCAGTATTATTTTCGGCTCTGAAATTAAAGCATTATTAGCGCATCCATCTGTCCCTGCTGAAATTGATGCGAATGGAATAAATGAAATATTTGGATTAGGCTTATTTCGCACTCCAGGATGTGGCGTCTTTAAACATATTCAAGAAGTACGTGCTGGACATTCTATAACATTTACACGTCATAAAAAAGTAGTTACTAAGTATTGGAATTTAGAAAGTAAGTTCCATACAGACTCTATAGAAGATACATCTTCGCATATTTTATCTGTTTTACAAGATACAGTAAAAAGACAATTAATTGCCGATGTTCCTCTCGTTTGTATGTTATCAGGCGGATTAGACTCTAGCGGTATCACTGCACTTGCGGGTAAAGAATTTGCTGCTGAAAATAAAACACTTCATACGTATTCTGTTGACTTTGTAAATAGCGCAAAAGATTTCGAACTGACATTTGCTCGCACTGGTTTAGACGCTCCTTGGGTAAAACGCGTTTCTGAACATGTCGGGACAGCGCATCATGATATTATTGTGAATGCTGAAGAATTAGCAAATCACTTATTCGTTCCCCTTCATGCAAAAGATTTACCGAGTGCTGGTGAAATGGAAACTTCACTATATTTACTATTTTGCGAAATGAAAAAAGATGCGACCGTAGCTTTATCCGGCGAATCGGCTGATGAAGTATTCGGTGGATATCCTTGGTTTCATCAAGAAGAACTACTATATGTAGATAAGTTTCCTTGGCTAACAAATTGGAAAAACACATCTCCTCTTCTACTAAATGAAGTAAGTAACCAATGTAATCTAGAAGACTATATTGATACACGATTCCAAGAAGCGATACTTGAAGTACCTACTCTTGAAGGCGAAAGTAAAAAATCCGCGAAACAACGTCAAATGTTTTATTTATTTTTAACAAGATTCCTTCCTTTCTTACTTGACCGTAAAGATCGTATGAGTATGGCTGTTGGATTTGAAGTTCGTGTACCGTTTTGCGATTATAGATTAGTTGAATATTTATGGAATGTTCCTTTCAACATAAAAAGTATTGATAATATTGAAAAAGGCATTTTACGTAGAGCACTACAACCAGCTTTACCTGACGATGTACGCAATAGAAGAAAAAGCGCTTATCCAACTTCACAAGATCCACACTACTTACAAACAATCCGTAATTTAACACTTGATATGTGTAACAATAAAAACAATCCTATTTTCTCACTTATTAACCATTCCATCTTACTTTCAATTGCTGATCAAAGTAATAAAGTGATTAACAATTTTGAAGCAAGAAGTGCCATGGAGTATATGCTACAAGTAAATGAATGGTTGAAAACATATCACATCCATATTGCTTAACAAAAAGGAGTTCAAGGATAAAAACCTTGAACTCCTTTTATATTAATTAGCACATTGTTTATTATCAGTATCAATAGACCATCCAATAATCGTGGCACAGTCTCTACCTTTCCACTGTAGTACATTTGTTAATACGGGCTCAATCTGCAAGCTATTTCCGTCGTGTAATATTTCTACTAAAGATTGATCATCATCAAACCTTCGTTTGTCACACTCTAAAATACCGTCCGTTGCCATTACAATGTGATTCATTCCTTTTTCTAATCCTCTTACACCTGACGTAAAGCAAGGTGTATTTGCTGCAAAAATATTTTTCCTGCCAATATATTCGTAATTTTTCCGTTTATTTAATCGTCCTTTTCCATTTTTCGTTTTCTCAGAATGGAATAAATACGCGAAACAATCACCAACTGATAACCAATATAAAAATTCGCCTTTTCGTAAACAAATTAAGCAAGCGAGTTCCTCATCATCTTGATCACACTTTTTAATAAATAACTCATCTGTAAATAACGCTAATAAGTACATATGTGTATGATGAAAAGCTAAATGTATTGGATAGGAAAATAACTCTTTTAATTTCTCTTTTCTTTCTGAAATCGCTTCTATTATATAATCAATATTTTTTGTTTTGTGGTGTGTATCAAAAATCATAACAAATTCAAATTGTAATTCAGGGTCCCACCAAGCAAGTACCGCATCTCCTCGTTCATATGCATCACTTTCTTGATTTCCCCCATATACGCCGACTGAAAGAGGACCACATTTTTCAACATGTATTTCATCTACATACATCTGTTCATGACTCATCCATTTGAATGTATTCACAACTATCATCCTCTCTCTTGCTAAATGTATACCTTTACACATAGATTACCTTATATTTCAATAAAAATAAATTTTTTCAACATTTTTTATCCAAATAAAAGGATTTTATTTCTAAAACAACGAATATATCTTACTATACGATATAAAAAAGGGGATTTATCATTATGAACAACATTAATCAACATTGGGAGAGCATTTATTATCACTTACGATACGAATACGAGGACAATCTTTCCCACCAAGCAATTCGTATTTTACAAATCGTTTCTCGTGAGAAAGATATAACAATTGGAAAAGTCGCTACTGAGCTTAGCCTTTCTCATAACACAGCATCTGAACATATAAAGCGCCTTATTCAAAAGGGTTTCATCGTTAAAGAGAGAAATAAAAAAGATGAAAGAGTGGTAAACCTTACATTAACAATTGAAGGAATTGAAGTATTAGAAAAACATACTTTACTAGATAAAGAAAAGATAAAAATATTAGAATCACAGTTATCAAAAGAAGAACTACAATTAATTGAAAAAGCATTTTCGTTATTAGCGAAGGAGGCAAAATATGCATTTCCTCGTTAAAGTAATCGTTTCGGCACTTATTATCGGCGTTATCACTGAAGTCGCCAAACATTATAGTACGATAGGTGGCTTTATTGCTGCTCTTCCTCTCGTAAGTTTACTTAGTCTATTTTGGATTTCATTTGAAGGCGGGAATAAACAAGAATTGAGTCAATTTGCTTTAGGGGTATTATATGGATTCCCCACATCAGCACTACTATTATTTATTGTCTATATTGGTTTGAAAAATTCATTTACACTTAGTACATCTGTCCTACTCGGTATAGGTGTTTGGTGTATCGTTTTTGCTTTTCAAAAATTATTTCAAGCTTAGGGGGAATTAACATTCATAAATTTGTAGAAATAATGGGGCAAAATATAGAAGTACATATAAAAGGAGGTGGTAAACAAACTGTAGTCATTCAAACCGGAATGAGTTGCTCATTTTATGATTGGCTTCCTATTATAAAAAAGCTTTCACAGCACTTTACAGTCGTTTCATACCATCGCCCAGGTTACGGGAAAAGTGAGCTAGGAAATCAGCCACGTACAATAAGGCAAGTTACAAAAGAGCTACATATGTTACTAAACAAACTAGCTATTCAAGAGCCATTTATTCTAATCGGTCATTCCTATGGAGGATTATGTGCACAACATTTTGCGATGTTACATGAAGATAAGCTGCAAGCACTTATTTTAGTTGATTCTACTTCGATGAACTTACACCGTTTAGATGAACTTCATTTACCAATTTCTGATCAAACTGACTCGGATAATATGTGGCTTGAAAAATATAATACATACTCCAAAATGGATGTAGACATGCTTTCTAATAAACTAAAATCTATACTCGCTAACCAATCAAGACAGTACATTGAATTTTCTACCTCTCCTCTGTTATATAAAGCAACAGCTTCTGAACTATATGAGTGGAAAAATTGTGCTCGCTCAATAAAAGAGCTATATAAAACATTAGAAATACCATTAATCGTTATCGGTAGAGATCCTCATTATTCTATTACTCAGTTGACTGAGGGTGGCATGCCAAAAGAGGAAGCGACACAACTTGAATCAATGTGGCAAGAACTGATCCATGAACAATTACAACTCTCCATACATAGCCAATATATACTTGCCAAACATGCTGGTCACGGAATCGAAATTGATCGGCCTGATATTATTATTGAGGCTGTTCAATCTCTATAAATAAAAAAAGGAAGCAACTAAAGTTGCTTCCTTACTTATCTATTCATAATCTTCTTCATCATCGATTTCTTCGTAATACGCATTCCCATTACTTACATAAATAGGGCCATTCGCAACATCAATACGTAATACCCATGCCCATGGCACAGCTAAACGCTTATGTATTGCTCGCCAAAAGCTCATTGATTTTCTTTCGTACTCCTGGAACTCCTGAAGTAACTCTTTATAGGAGGAACCGTCTAACTGAATATTTGCTTCTAGCAAACGAGAATGGGCATAGTACTGCAGCTCTAGTTCAGCAGCAATTTCCATTTCTTCTTCTGTTGCCATACCAATAATTGTTCCATCTGCTGGTGCAATTTCATATACGTTGTGAACTTCAATAAGCCCTTCTTTCTCTTTCTCAAACATGTAAACAGCCTCCTTTAACATATATTTTTTATGTTACAAAGTCATACTTCTACAATAACTTCTCTCTTTCCTCTTTTTTTGATAAACTTTTACAAAATATTTAACCGATGACCTGTTTTCTCTATTCTTTCAGCAGAAATGAAACGATTTTTATCAAAATTTAATTTATACACATCAGGCATATGAAGTGTTTTCCAAAACTCCAAATCATATTTCGAATTAAAATAATTCATTAGTAATACCATAATATTCCCATGCGTACCTATTACAATATTCTTACCTTCATATTTTTTTAATATATTTTGTATACATATTACAGCGCGCTTTTGTGCTACAGTATTTGATTCTCCGCCTTCGTATGCAAAACTCCAATCTTTCCACACATTCTGCATAGCATCATTAAAATTTGATACTGGCTCTGTGCTCAATAATCTTTCACGCAAATCTTCTTCAGTTTGTATTGATAATTTATATGTATTCGCAATTCCTTGTACAGTTTGGATTGCTCTTTTGTAAGGACTAGAAATAACAACATCAATATGTTTATCTTTTAATAAATGCGTTACATTCTCTGCATCACAGTGCCCTTTTTCAGATAAAGGTCGTTCCCGTTCTTCTTTTGTATATGTAGAATGGGCATGGCGAACGAAATATATTGTTGTCATTTTTCAACCTCCTTTCTTATTTTCCATCTATATTCAATAATAAGATTGGAAAATCCTGTATTACAAAAGAGCACTTTTCATAAGTGCCCCTTTGTTTACATAATAAAATTATTTCATTATAATTTATTTCTGAATTCCTCACTTATGACAATATCTCGAATAAAGTAATCCATATTACTTAGAAGTTTTTCAAATGCTTTTTCACTCAAATTGTTCATCATAAAGACAATCTCAATCTTATTCCCTTTTTTATCAGTACCATAGAAACTATTTGTTAATACAAATGCCGTAGAACCACCTTTCTGTCCAGCAAATTCGAATATACCCTCTCCTACGGTTCCTTTAAATATATTCTCAACCTCACCTTGCATTTGTGGTTTAAAATAATTTCTGCTATTTATCTTCTCCAATAAACTCATGTAATCCTTCGCATTTGCACCTATAAACCGATCTGACCAAATACGCTGAAAATCCATATCGGCTTTTAACGATATCTCGCGTTTTGTCCATTCTTTCTCGTCTTTCATCCATTCATGTATTTGCCATACATGCTTAACATATTCATCATTAGACATATTACGTAGCTTGTCCAATGCTTTATTTTGAGGAATATGCAGTTCTTTTTCAACATAGCCCCTCATATATAATGCCCCTGTATACGTTGGATAAAATTCATCGTGACTATTTAAGCCTAACTCTTTCAAACTTTCATTTATCCGCGCTGCTCCAAGCTTGTCCAATAAATATGATGCATTCGCATTCGAACTATAATGGATCATTCCTTTCACTACTTCTTCTAAAGAAGTTTGACCACCCTTCACTAACTCTTTACCTTTTACATCATCTAGCCATGCAGGGTGTGCACCACCATCAGTATTTTTCACATAGTATTTTTCTAATTCTTTCAATGAAATTTTCTCGTCTTTTCTTATTTTCCCTTCAGCTACTTGCTTAGCATATTCAATTGCTATAACGATTTTCGACATACTTGCTAGCGGTAATTTTTCTTTTTCATTTATTGATGTCAATGTTTCACCATTTCTTTTAACAATTAAAGAAGTTGTTTTATCATCCTTATGTTCTTTTATGTAATTTAGCACATAATTAGAGTCTTCTTTGGAATTGACATATTCCTTCACTGAAAAGAAAGCTATACAGCCTACTATAGTAATTCCAGCTATAATTCCAACAACTTTTAATCCCCTCATGATACTCCCCCTAAAATAAACATATTATATATTATACTAAATAAATTTCCCTTTTTAAGTAATAATTAGATTATTTATACAAAAACACTTCTTTTCTTAAACAACAAAAAAACATGCCTTCATTAGGAAAGCACGTTTTGTGATATTCTTCACATTGTTTAGTTAAAAAATAAATGTTTACTTACCATGATGTAACATTAAATCACTAAGTTCTTCTTCAATGTGATTTAATTTCGCAACGCCTTCTTTCCATTTATGAATATAACGTGAAACCCCAACGAAAAACAAAACAATAATTGTGGAAAGCATAATACCATATACGATTGCTACAGTACTCATAGTTACACTTCCTTATAATTAGTAATGTGGTTATTAGTTATATTTTTATTATAAACCTTTTTCTTTTAAAATACTTCGATTTCAACTTTTTGTAACAAAATTGATTTTTCTAACATTTCGTTCGTGAAAATGGCATATTTTTCACAAATTATACAAAACTTCACCATATGTACTATTACCATATGAGTTATATTATTAAATAGAATAAAGGGGATGATATACTATGACGACTTGGTTTATTGTAATGTTAGTTGTATTTGGAGCATTTAAAATTATCGTTTCTAGCCTTCCTAACACTGTTATTGAATCCATTATTAGCAAGTACGAAACACATCCACAACTTGAAGAAGAGAATGTGACTATTACAATTCACGGAAATAACGTAGAAGGCGAACAGAAATCAAAAATTATTCATGATTTTAACGAAGGTTTATTTTTGGATCGCTATTATGCACCACCACACAATGAGGGTACGCCTTTAATTATCAATGCAAAACGGGGTAAAAAAGATTTCACATTTTATATTTACAGTCATGAAGAGCATGTTGATGTTGTAAAACAATATAAAAAGAAGGTAGTTGCTTATAGTTTACGCTCTAAAAACCTTCAAAATAGTGATATGTTCGTGTCAGCTGACTTAGCTTAATACTCATATATTAGAAAAAGGAATCCAAGAAATATGGATTCCTTTTTTTCTCATTTACTGAAAAATAAGCTCTGTCTTCAAACTATCTTTCGGTAACAACCAGCCTTTTTTCTCTAAACTCGCCATTAATAATTCCCTTTGTTTTGTCGCAATACTTTCTTCATTTGTTTTAAATGACACTTCTATTACGAAGTCATCTTCTAATTTTCCGGTATTACTTAATGGCCAAATTTCAATATTTGCTTTTATGTTTTCAAACTCTCCTGTATATCGTTTCATTAATACAGGACCGTAAATACGGGAATTCTTTAACATTTCCTCTCCCCAATTTGTATACAACCATTTGTTCATTTTCCCTGGTAATTTTTCTATTAACATGTTTTGAGCAGCTTGTTCATTTGGTAAATCAAGTATCCCATATCCTTTAGCGCTGTAACTTTTCTTATTTGAAATGCTTAATGTTTTCTTCTCAAATCCCCAATCTATTTCCGCCTCATAACTATCCGTATTACTATCGAATCCTTCTTTTTTAGCTACTTCTAGTGCATCTTGAATTACACCATTTGGAATAGGATATCTTTTTTTATATGTTAATTCAAAATCTTTACTAAATTCTTTCTTTCGAATTCTAGCAAACCAACCTTCCTCGCTTAAACTTTTATTCGCAGTATCTAAAAATTGCACTTGTATTCTTTCATATTTTGTACCAGCCTGGAAATGTTCTAGCACCTCTTTCTTCATCTCTTTGTTATCACCTAATACTTGTTCTGGCTTCAATAATAACTTTACTTCAAAACTAGGTTTCATTGGACTAGCTGCAAACCCTTCCTTAACGTTATAAAGGAAACAACAAAAGAAAATGCTTACGAATACAAATACTTTTTTCATATACCTATCCCCTTTACATTTCAAATGACTTCTATACGTTCCATTGCAAGTGAATATACATTTTCATATCCTGCTGTACTTAGCTTTTGTTGTAATCGATCCGTATCCTCTTTCAAAGCGTGCACTAGCACCGTATGTTCTGGTAATAATGTATTTAACATCTCTTTAACGTCTCTTATACTTTGGTGAACTTTATACGGAACTCGCTTCACCCTACATGTACTCCTTACATGTTCTTTCATAACTCTTTCTGCAAAACTCCCTTTCGCAATATGCCCAGTAAAAATAATGGCATTCCGTTTTTCATTCCGAAGCTGTTCATAGTATAACTGTGCTCGTTTCGTTTGCATATTCGCATCGCTCATTACAACTATTCCGTAACTATTTTGCATACTAATGTCATTATCCATCACTATTATGCTTCTTTTTAAACTCTCCATAATCCGTTTAAGTTCTTCATTATTTTTTATCCAATCTTTATATATGAACATCTCTTCAAATCCAGCCAAAATTTCTTTATCTACTATAAGCGGAAATTCTTTATATCGTTCATATAAATACAATACTATATCTTGCGCCCTACCAAGTTGTGGCAGCGGTAATAATGCTATTCCTTTATTTTGCATAACTCGTTCAATTTCTGCACATAGATCGTCTAATCTTTCATTTTGCGAAACATCATCTGTGTGATAAGCGGCATCTACAATTGCAACTTTTATATTGTGGCCCAATTTCTCAGGTAAATTAGCTCGTAGTATATTAGACTCTGCTGAATAGTCGCCTGAATAAAATACGTATGTATTACACATATCAACTAAAAACCAAACAGCTCCTAATACATGCCCACTATACCCCCACTGAAACCGCAATGTAGGAGTAATTTGTATCCATTCATTTGGATTACTAATCTCATCAATACATACATAATTTAAATCTTTTATATGTTGGTCGCTATAAGGTAACTTCCACCCTTGCATCACATTATAGTTTCTCCATTTTTCATAATATAACGGCAGTTGCTCCTTCGTATAACGAGTCGTCCAAATTTTTTTCTTATATCCATACTTCGCCAATAAAGGTAAACCCATCGTATGATCTTCATGAATATGTGATAAAAATACCGCATCTAAAAATGGAACAACTTCTCCCTCTATTTTTGGATAACTATTCTCATATGATCGATTAATACCACAATCAAATAATATTTTCGTCTCTTTATTTTTTACAAAATAGCAGGAGCGACCGTACTCCCCTGCTCCTCCCCATACTTCCATTCTCATCATGCTACCCCTTTTCGTTTTTGCTCCATATGTTGCAGCAATAATAAGCACATTGTTGTAAGTCCAACAGAAACAACGGCCATCGCCATTCCTATAGATACTTCACCCTGTTCAAATTGAGCAAAAATAAACGTTGCTGACGTTTCTACTGATGGAGGTAATACGAGAAGTGATGCTACTAACTCTCTTATTGAAATTGTAAATGTCATCGCCCATCCGGCAAGAATGCCTGGGATAATAAGAGGCAATATTATTTTTCTAAAAATATAAATATAATTTCCCGAAAAAATACTTCCTGCCTGTACGAGAGAATCATCAATTTGTCCGAGTGATGATTTTACATATTGCACCGTGTAAGGTAAAAACAGAACAACATACGTTATGATAACCATAATTGGTGTATTATAAATTGACATAGGCATATATGGTGAATTCCAAAATAGAATAAGACCTACAACCATAACGATTCCTGGTACCATATTCGGTAACATACCGCACATATCAAGCCATTTTTCAGAGTTTTTTTTCCCCTTTCGAATCATAAGTGCCAAAAAGACTCCAATAATTACCGCAATAATCGCTGTTACGAGTGAAAAAAGAAAACTATTCCATAAAGCCTCTAATCCCGGAGATCCCATTGTAAACAATGCCTCATAATGGCTTGTTGTAAAGTTATTTACATGTAAACCGCCGCCTCTTAATTTTGACAAAGAAGCAATAAGTATAGAAAAGTATGGAATTCCAATTGATACGATTAATAAACCAATTACATACATCCATGCTACAACGCGCGTAAATATAGACAAAGTATATCTTTTAGATTTCACACCTTTTCCACTAACCATTGCATATGAATACTTTCGATTCAATACATTTTGCATATACCAAATGAGCATACAAGCACTAAGTAATAAAGAAGATAATGCTGTTGCACTACTAAAATCAATTGGCCAACTCGAAATAAATTTATGAATTTCTGATGTTAACACGTGGAATCCTATTCTACGTCCGAATGTAGCCGGTGTTCCAAATTCCGCAATCGTCTTTACGAAAATGAGTAAAGCACCCATTACATAACTTGATACTAATAACGGCAATATTATTTTTCTTAAGCGATAGAAAAAACTTCCGCCATGAACTGCTGCAGCTTCTTCTTTACTACTCCCAATCTGAAGTAACGTGTTTTTCAGCATGAAATAAAGGAATGGGAATAAATGCAGACTCATAATTAAGACCATACCTCCTAAACTAAAAAACGATGATGAAACTGTCTTTAGCATAGGAAAAAATTGTTCAAAATAGCCGTTAGGTTGCATGAACAAAATCCAGCCCATCGATCCAATATAAGGCGGTGTCATAAATGGAATCATAAAAACAATATCTAACTTACTATACTTTCCTACATCTGTTTTGCTCATAATAAATGCCAATGGAAATGCAAATATTGTAGCTCCTATTACAACGAGTACACCTAGAAGCATCGAATTTAGAAAAATCCCAGCTAATCCACCACTCTGCATCACTTCAAAAGGCTTTAAAAAATTCCAACTGCTATTTTCATATACACTAGAAAATAAAATAAGAAAAAGTGGAATGACGATTAACATCGCCACAAGTAATAACGCTACCGTCATTCCAACTTGTCTTACTGATACGAATCGATTTACCATGGAATCACCATCTTATTGAAATACTTTCTTAAATTGTTTTCCTATTTCATCTTGCTCTTTCTCAACTGTTTTCCAATCAATATTTAATACTGGAATCTCTTCTATATTTGGTCTATTTTCAGCTTTTATATCTGTTCTACCAGGCAATAAATACGCTTTAGAAACTTGTTTTTGTACATCATCGGATAATAAATAATCAATAAACTCTTTTGCACCTTCAACATTTTTACTATCCTTCATAATCCCCGCTGCACGCGGACTAATAACTGTTCCGCTTTTTGGATATACAATATCAACAGGTTCACCCTTTGCTTTTGCGCTATACGTCATATAATCAACACCCGCAATGACCATATCTTTCGCACCTGTTACAACTGGGTCTAACGCTTCCTGGTTTGCTCCTGCTACTGTAACTTCATTTTTCTTAAGCTGCTCAAATAAATTCCATCCATCTTGTCCATTCTTTTTCACGTATCCTGTTACAAAGTCTAAAGCTGAACCTGAAAGTGCTGGATCTGGAAGATTCACTTTCCCTTTCCATTCTCCTTTCGTTATATCGCTCCAATCTTCAGGCGCCGTCTTCACATTTTTTGTATTGTACACAATCCCTAATGCTGAAACACTATACCCGAAATAATGGCCTTTATCATCTGACCATTCAGAACGCAGCTTATCAGCTTGTTTCGCCTCTTTATAAGCTAACGTTTGACCCTCTTTCTTTAATCCTTCCATCGCTGGTAAGGAAGCGAGTACGACAACGTCAACGACTGGATTTTTCTTTTCAGCTTCCATTCTCGCTAAAATTTTACCAGTTGTCCCTTGAAACATTTCCACCTTTATACCAGTTTTCTTTTCAAAGTCTTTTTGAATTTTTTCTGCTAACCCTTTTGGCCCTGCACTATATACAACAATTTTCTTTTCATTCGTATTTTTACTTTTTGCATCTGCATTACCTGTCTTTGAACTACAACCTGTTACTACAGTAGAAAATAGTAAAGTACATACAAATAAAGACTTAAGCGAACTGAATTTCTTCATACGATTCTCCCCCTATATGATGAATACATTTTTTTGGTACATATAACGATACTGGTTTCCCGATGCTTAGCTTACTATTGTGATAGGCTGTCCAGATGCCTAAAGTCCCCATATTTACTTTCACTTCATAACGCTCTCCTACGTATGTAACGTGCTGAATTTCACCTGTATACATTTCGCACACATCATTTTTTGTCCAACTCACATGCTCTGGACGAATCATTTTTTCACCCTCTACAAGCCAATTCGCCTTACCAACAAATTTGGCAACAAATTCATGAGACGGTTTCACATAAATATCTTCCGGTGTTCCTTTTTGTAATACTTCTCCTTGTTTCATGACAATAATTTGGTCTGACATTGACATTGCTTCTGTTTGATCGTGAGTAACATACAGTGCAGTTAAACCAATGGAATGAACGATATCCATAAGCTCTATTCTCATTTCTTCTCGCAAAATTGCATCGAGTGCACTTAGCGGTTCATCAAACAAAATAAAATGAGGTTTTGTTACAATTGCTCTAGCGAATGCGACACGTTGTTGCTGTCCACCAGAAAGTTCGTGTGGATACCTTTTCTCCATACCTTGCAGGCGAACTCGCTTTATCGCATCCTCTACTTTTTCTCTTAAATGATTCGTTTGCTTTGTAGCCCTTAAACCAAATGCAACATTTTCAAAAACAGTCATGTGCGGCCATAAAGCAAAATCTTGAAATACCATACCGATATTCCGTTCATGAGGAGATGTCTTTATCTTTTTTGTAGCAGAATATATGCACTGGTCTCCAAAATATATTTCTCCCTTATCCGGTTCTTCAAGTCCTGCTATCATTCTAAGTAAAGTCGTTTTCCCACATCCCGAAGGTCCTAAAAGTGTAGTGAATTCCCCTTGTTTCATTACAATCTGCAACGGCTTTAACGCTTGTGTTTTTCCAAATGTTTTTTCTAATCCATTAATTTTAATATCCATCGTCTCACCTCTCTCCCCTCATTCTTAACCTGCTTTCATTCTATATGGAAGATTTATACTGAATGTTAATGTACTGTAAAGATTAAATTAAAAAACTTCTAATAAACTATTTATTTCTATAGATTTTTTCTATAGTTAAAATAAAAAAGGCGGCATCATAATGAATCTCTTAAAATTAGAAATTGTAGTACTTATTAAGAAATACAAAAAGCTTACAATCGTTGCAGAAAAACTTGGCGTTAAACAACCAACTATTACTTTTCATATAAAAAGCTTAGAAGAAGAACTCGGTGTGTCTTTATTCGAATTACGTTCTGGAAGGTATTTCTTAACAGAGGCTGGTGAGGCTTTGCACCATTATGCTTGTAAAATAGATGCACTTATGAAAGAAGCTAGACGTGTCACGCAAGAGTTTAAAGATTTTCATAAAGGTGCTATAACAATCGGTGCTAGTTATGTACCAGCGACTTATCTTTTGCCAGCAGTCGTTCATCAATTTCAATGTGAATTTCCCAATATAAAAATAACGCTACTAGTTAAAACAGCCCCTGAAATTCGAATGATGCTACAAAATCACGAAATCGATCTTGGGATAATTTCCGCTGCTCCATTTGATGAACCACTTTTAAAACAAACGAATATAATGCCCGATACACTTGTTCTTGCCTTTTCCAAAGAACATCATTTTTCAAAGAAAGACAATGTATCGTTACAAAATATAGAAAAGGAACGCATACTATTGCATCGTAACCCATCTACAACAAGAGATTTACTTACACAATGGACGTTAGCGCATAACATTACATTCCAATCAGAAATTGAATTAGACTCATTAGAAACGATGAAACAAATTTTAAAATATGGTAATGGAATTGCCTTGATTTCTAAACTTGCTATCGAACAAGAAATACAACGAAATGAGCTATGCTATATACCAATCCCTGAATTTGAATTTCAGCGTAATATTTATACGATTCATCATGAGGACAGATGGAATTCTAAAATCATTTCTTTTTTACTACAGAGCATCACTTCATTTGCAACAAAAAATTAAAAGGCTGTCGTTATGCACGACAGCCTTTTAAACTATAAATCTATTTATTTTTCTTTGCCTCAATTTTTGCTTGCGCCTCTTCAGCCTTATCTAATGCTTCTGATACTTTCTTCTCTTTTTCTTTCACTTCATCTATACTATCGACAGCTTTAATAATTTTATCAATTCCTTCTTCTTCTACCTTTCTACGCTTTGCCACTCTTTCATTTACTTTCTCTTCCACATCTTTTGCTTTTTGAAGCATATTCTCTGCATTTGATGTTACAGCTTTTTCAAGTGCATCGTCTTTTTTCATTTGTAACACTTCATTTGCAATGTCTTTCGCTTCTAAATACTTACCGTCTTTTAATGCTGTTGCTCCGTGATCCATTTTCTCAGCAACTTCTTTATATGATTTCGCTTCATTTCCTGATTTCTCTTTTTCTGCTTTTTCGAACCACATTGTTGCATCACTATACTTTTCATCTTTCAATGATTGCATACCTGTTTCAATATATGTATCATAATTGCTACATCCAGCCATTACGACTAATAGAAAAAGCATAACAAAACTTAATTTTTTCATGCTGTTGTCTCCTTTTCTTTGCAAGCTCACTTTACTTTAACATACATGAAAAAGAGTTTCAAAAACTAAAATACTAATTTAGTCATTTTTATAATGATAAGTCAAATTTTTATTATTTTCTTATTTTTAAGCGGACACATCTAGTTGTTTTTTCGCCATATGTTGCTTTACTCCAACTAATACAACTAACAATAAACCTCCGCCTATTGTCATCATAACAATGCTAGTTGGCAACATATCTAATAGTAGTCCATATACAATCATACCAAGTGGTGCGATTGCAGTCGCAATTGTTTCAAGTAGGCCAAACACACGCCCTAGGTAGCTCGGATCTGTCGTTTTTTGCATATGTACTTGCATTGGAATGTTTACAATCATAATTGCTATACCAGTTAACATCATAAAAGCAATATAGTAAATAAAACTTGCTACTTTTGGAATAATAACTAACAACGGAAAGACTGTACATAAACTTAAACCTGCAAACAAAAACAGTCCAGTATAAATTGAACGAAACGGATTATTCACTTCTTTACGCACCGATAAAGCAATCGCACCAATTAACATCCCGACTGCTAACATTCCCTCTACAGTACCAAGTTGCTTTGAAGATAAATGCAATGTATGTACGATAATGTATGGAAGTGCAACGGTTAGACCACACGCAAAAAAGTTTACCCACAATGCTATTTTCATTAAACCATATATTTCATGTTTTCGTTTTATATATGAAAAACCTTCTTTTATACTCGTCAAGAAATGCTCTTTACTCTCAGCCACTTCTTTTTTATATAAATCAAATACAATAAATAATTGCAAAATAACCGCTAAAAAGAATGTAATGCTATTCAACAAAAAGAACGACTGAATTGAAAAGAAACCAAATACAACTCCGCCAATAATCGGCCCTAAAATATTTGATAAAGAAGCCGCCGTTTGATTTAAAGCACTCGCTTTTTGAATACGTCCTTCATCTACTAAACTCGGAATAGACGAAGTTAATGCAACGGAATAAAAACTTGCACAAATTGATAATAATGCTGCTGAAATATAAATAAAAAGAAGTGATGGTCCAAATATAGTAGCAAGAATAAACATACTAAGCATCGTTAAACTACTTAATAAATCAGTACCAATGACAAGCCATTTTCGATTGACGCGATCTGCTACAGCACCAGCAATTGGACCACAGATCATCCTTGGAAGTGATCCGCAAACGAGCGTAGTTGCAAACCCCATCCCTGAACCAGTAGTCTTTAATACGTATAACCCCATTGCGAACGTATAAATACCTGCGCCTAATAAAGACGTCATTTTTCCAATCATCATTAAAATGATGTTTCTCGTTGCAATCTTCATTCTTGAATCATGTTGTCCTATACTTATATCTCCCATTTTTGACTCTCTCCCCTTAAAAGTTAAATTGTGTTAAACTTATTATATAATCAACTTTCCGATTTTCACAACATAAAGTTAAATATAAAGGAGCAATAATATGGCAACTCTCGGCGAAAAAATTAAAGCATTAAGAAAAGAAAAAAAGCTTACACAAACAGAGCTGGCAGGTTTGGAACTGACAAAAAGTATGCTTAGTCAAATTGAAAATGGAAAAGCTACACCTTCTATGAAAACATTACAATATATTGCGGAAAAACTTGAATGTGAAATGAGCTTTTTATTAGAAGAAGATGAAGGAGAAATTGTGGAACTCATTCAAAAAATGGAGCCATTAATAAAAGCAAATAAATGCGATGAAGTATACAAGACTTTACTACCTATCGTTCAAACAGAGCTACCTTCTACTTTAAATACAGCTCGCTTATACAAACAATTTGTAACTGCTGCGACGATTATGAAAGATTACAACATTGAATCTTACGTAGAAAAAGCTGTTTCTATTTTTGAAAAATATAAGTTATATCGCGACAGTACAGAAACAAAATTAAAATTATCTTTTGCGATATTCACGCGTAAAAAGTATGCTGAATGTTTACAACTTATATATTATATTAGAAATGATTATGAGGAAAAACATTTAGAAATGGATCTCATTATACATATCGAGTTATGTTTATATGAAGCCATCATCTTACTAGCATGTGGCGATTATGAAAAATGTGAAGAAACGATATTAGAAGCACTCGCATTTTCAAAAAAGCATCAAGTGTATTATAAAACAGATGAATTTTACCGGATTTTATCTTACCAAAAAGTCATTACAGCTGATAAAGAACAATATTTATATTACATAAAAAAATCTGAGCAATTTGCCATTTTTACAGAAGATATTCTATCCATCGCAATTATTGATATTTTAAAAGCTTACTATTACAACACAATTACTAATGAATATACAATCGCATTAAAACATCTAGAACAATTTCGAGAAAAACTAAAAGATGAGCCAATTTTTCAAGACGATGGACTGTACTATCTTGAAAAAGGAAAGGCTTTGTACGGATTAAAACGTTACGAAGAAGCTTTACAAGCATTGCAACGTGGTATTATACCGGATTATATGAACCATCCACTGGATCAAGCGTGGCTTACAACAGCAGGTGCATATCGTGCACTTTGTTACGTCAAACTAAATGATAAAACAAGAGCTCTTGAAGAAGCAACAAAAGCAAATGAAATGATACAATCTTATCCAGATTCTATTTTCTCTGCATTTATTAAAGAAACATTACAAATAATACAAAAACTTTAAGAATGTCTCTAAATGGTATATTATTCCTCTTTTTTAGCAAAGATAATAATGATGGGAGGAATATAAATGAATATACAACGTGCAATAGAGCTTTCTATGTCAGCAAAACAAGCCAATGTCAATTTTCAAGGCATGCCTGTTATGATTCAACACGTCGATGAAAGCAATGAAACCGCCCGCATATATGAAGTAAAAAACCCAGGACGCGAATTAACTGTTCCAGTTAATAGCTTAGAGGAAATATAAGAAATGCCACTTCTCTTTTGAAGTGGCATTTTTCTTCTTTCAGATTACTTATTATAAATTTCTTCTATCCTTTATTTTACATGAGCTGAAAAAATAAGAATTTTCTACTTCTTTTCTTTTTGTGACCTGCTAAAATACAAACTATGGATTAATTATTCGTACTATACATTAAGGGGGAAAAATAATGGCATCTAATTTAGAAAAAAACAAGCCTTATTATGCAGTTATATTCACTTCTAATTTATCAAATGATACAACTGACTATAATACCGTTGCCGAAGAAATAGAAAAACTCGCAAAGCAACAACCTGGATTTTTAGGTGTAGAAAGTGCACGAGGTAATTCTGGGCTCGGAATAACAATTTCTTATTGGGAATCACTTGATGCAATTGAAAATTGGAAAAAGAACACCTTACATAAAGAAGCGAAAAAAAGAGGTCGTGAGCACTGGTATGAAAACTTCCACCTGCGTATTTGCCTTGTTGAGAAAGAATTTAAGTTTCATAGAGGCGATTTATAACTATGAAGAAAAAAGTAGCTCTCGTTATTGTTCATGAAATATATGGTGTGAACGACCATATGCATCACGCTACCCAGCACTTTACTTCATCTCATATAGACGTATTCTGTCCTAATCTTCTACAATTACAACATGCATTTCATTATAGTGATGAAGAAAAAGCATATGAACATTTTGTAAATCATATTGGATTTGATTATGGAAAAAAGCAAATTGAAGAATTCATTTCTCATCTTTCTAGTAGTTATACACATATTGGACTTATCGGCTTTAGTGTTGGAGCTACCATCTCCTGGCTATGTAGTAACAATCCGAAAATTGATTTTATTATCGGATGTTACGGTTCTCGTATACGTGACTATATTCATATAAAACCAACATGTGCTACCTTACTTATTTTCCCTGAAAAAGAATCTAGTTTTTCAGTATCCTCTTTAATTCACACATTGCAGCAACAAAAGAATCCTTTATTAGAAATAAAACAACTACACGGTGAACATGGATTTCTAAATCAGTACACTGAAAAATATAACGAGCACTCTACAAAAGAAGCATACAATTTAATAGATTCATTTCTTGTAAAGTGAAACTTCAATCAGTGGGGTGGGTTAATACTCCACTGATTATTCCCCCTCACCAATCGGGCTGTTAATGCGTGATAAAAACAATCTTATAAAGGAGATTTTTCAACCGCCTCTACTTACAATCTATTATCGTTTGCATTTTATTTTTTACTAATTGGATCTTATATGTAACAACTTTTTATTCGCTACTCCCCGCGAAAGTTAGTGAGTTCCTATTCCTACCCATTTGGTTTTTCCTTTGTATTTTAGGTTTTATAACTTTCTGGCGCGAATGGGGAATAATCGTGTATTCTCAATATGTATCGGTTTTCTTTCCTTGACTAGTTTTTTATTTGGGTTATTGTTGTTAGTTCTTTCGGGGATGTAATAGAAGAAGGAAGAAAAGCCAACTTTCAACTTTTCTTCCTTCTATGTTTACCTTTAGTTTTCACTGTCACTGATTCACAAGGTGTATAATATATTTGAGGTGTCGCCTTATCAACAAACATCATAAACGTAATAAAGCCGATAATAAAGAAAATAAATAACGTTAACAAAATTGCTCCTATCGTTAAAAGTATCATAACACCACCCCTATATTTTTCATGTTATTACACTTTTCGCTATGATATGAGCGTAATCCTTTTTAGAAAAGGAAACGTAACAAAATAATCACAATCACTCCCGTTAATACTGTACCTAATAAACTACGAGTATATATCGCTACAAGAAATGTTGGAATTGCTGCAATAAGATAATCCCACTGCATCGTTTCATGCATAAATAAAACTTGTGCTAAAAGCGCTGCTAATATCGCAATTGGTATGTAATTTAACCATTTTAAACCCCAGTCAGGAATTTGTAGTTTGCTAAATACAAGTAGAGGTAAAATACGTGGCACGAGTGTAACAGCTCCTGCTGCTAATAAAAGTAATAATACATCTAATCTCATTTCCATTTTTCAATCAACACTCCAATCGTCGCAGCTAGTAAGGTTGCGATAATAACCGCTATACTATTTGGCATAAATAGGTGTGAAACGTATGCGATAATAATCGCTACAATTGCAACACTTAAATGAATTGCTAGTTTCGGTTTACTACTTATGAGCTGAAGAACAAATAATCCGATAAACATCGCTGGTAATGCATAATCCATGCCGTATGTATGTGGATCTGGTATCCACTCACCAAATAGCCCGCCAATGATAGTAGCAAGAATCCAATTTAAATACGCTGTTACATTAAGCCCTATCATCCATCTTTCACCTAAATATCCTTTTTGCGCAGCATGCTGCACTGCAACGCCGAAAGTTTCATCTGTAATTTGCGAACCGATGATTAAGTTTTTAAATAGAGGAATTTTCGTAAAGTACGGTGCAAGTGCAGCACTCATAAGAAGGTGGCGCAAGTTAACAAAAAATACAGTAAAAATAATTGCGGAAGCAGGAGCACCCGCTGCATACATACCAGCTAATATAAATTGGGCAGAACCTGCATAAATTAAAGTGGACATAAACGCAATTTCAATGATGGAGAAACCAGCTGTTTTTGCAATTACACCAGCTGCTATACCGATGCTCAAGTAACCAAATACAGTTGGTAAACAATCTTTTACTCCTTGCTGAAATGTATCGTCACTCTGCAAAGCTACATGTGCCTGAGCTTTACTCATCTCTATCATCCTCCATTCCTTCTAAAGTTCGTTTTCCTGTTACGACATGAACTAAATCTATATTTTCACGCCATAACGTATCTAACTTATCAGCTCCAAATTCCTTTGTGATTTCTTCAACCATAATATCGTGCCGCACATACTCTGTAGCAACGAGAACTAGCGCTGGGTCATACGTTGTAACGGCCCATGAAGTGCTATCATTTGAGAAGTTCGCAATTAATACTTCCTCTCCATCACGAGCAATAACAGTTAAATGACCACCCATTCTCTTTTCAACAACGTGGGGCGTCATATAATTATGATGAAACGTCGCTCCTATTTTTGTTTCTGGAGCTCCAAATAAGATTGAAAATATATGTACGCCTTCCTCTTCCTTTTGATGAATGTATGGTTCAATTTCATGCACTTGTTCTTCCCATACAGAAACCCATAACTCTTCCTTAGCTCTACTAATTATATTGCATATTTCTTTCCAAACACGATCATTTGAACGAATATGCGAAATTACATCTATTTGTCGCTCTTGTTCTAAACAATTTAATTTCTCATCTAAAAATTCAAAGGACTTTTCAAAGTCTTTTCGCATTCGATTCATTAATTCGGTAGCTGGTACTGGTACATATTTAACTGGTTCAGAAGGTACAATATGCACTGCTCCTTTATCCATTAACTTACCGAGTACCTCGTAAATCATAGAACGAGGTACTCCTGTTTGTTTACTCACTTCATAGCCCGTTACTGGGGAATGTTTTAGTAGTCCAATATACGCTTTACATTCATACTGAGAAAATCCTAACTTTTGTAATTCCTTTATAATTTCATCCATCGGTAACCCCTCACAATCTAAATCGCCCTTACTTCAAAACGACGATTTTGCTTCCCTTTACTTTTTACTTTATCAATAACAAGTGTTCCTATTTCACTCGTATTTTTCACATGTGTGCCTCCACAAGCTTGTTCGTCTAAATTTTCAATTGTAACAATGCGGATTTCTTGGATAGTAGTTGGCAGGAGATTTATTGCTGTTTTAATCATTCCTACAGCATTTTCTGCTTCTTCGCGGCTCATATAACGAGTGGAAATTTCTTTATTTTGCTTAATAAGTTTATTCACTTCCTCAACAATTTCTTCTACTTCCACGCTCGATAACTCTTGTAACTCATTAAAATCGATACGTGCTTTATCAGGATAAATTTGATTTCCAGTGCATAGAGCTCCATACTTTTCATAAACAACAGCTCCGATAAGATGCAGTAAAGAGTGATGACGCATTAAATTATGACGCCTTTCCCAATTTATCTCTAATTTAACTGGACCTAACTTTACTTGTGCTTCATCTTTTATATAGTGAACTATTTCTCCTTGCTCCTTCTTTACTTTTTCAACTTCAAATACAGACCCATCTTGTACAATGACACCCGTATCACATTCCTGTCCTCCACCAGTTGGATAAAAAATTGTTTCTTTTACAAATACTTTATTCCCTTCTACTCTTATCACTTCTGTTTCGCAACTCGTTTTGTATGCATCTTCTAAATATAATGCCGTTGCCATACTCTCACCTCTTTAGTAGTTATAGTTATACCTACTAATATAAAAAAGACGCTTCATAAAGTCAATTGATAATTCTGAAATTTAAAATTAATAAAAGACTCCTTTATTAGGAGTCCACTATCTCAATATTTCATTCGCTTCTTTTTCATAAATTTTATCAAATGACGTCATAACACGCTGTGATGCTTGAATCATCTTTTGATCTGTCATAAGATCTGCCATCTCTTTCGTCATATCTACATTTGAATTTTCTAGCATATGATTTTTTACTATTCCTGTTCCGTTCGGTAAATTAGCAATGTTTCCTTCTGCTAGTGTAAAGCTTTTGTTTTCACGTTGCACGAGACGTGCATTCGTTTCTGCATCTACTGTTTTTGTTTGCAAACGAGCAATATTATTTTGTGTTACTTCATCATATAATGTACCGTCTGCTTGGACAGCAACCTTTGCTCCTTCCGGAATACGAATACGCTCATTATTCTCTCCCATTACGAAAGCACCTGAAGATGTTTGTAAATATCGATCACTATTTAATGTGAAACTACCATCTCTCGTTAAAAACGTTTCATCATTTTTAGAAGTAACAAAAAATGATGTTGTGCCGGCCGCGCCGTCATCTAAAAAGAAATCTGTAGCGCTATTTGTCATTTGTATATTTCCTTGTACTAAATTCACATGCGTTGCAGCTGGTACTACAGCATAATCGACCGAACCGATATTTGTTACCGCCCCATCTCCGCGGCGATATGTGTCTTGTACATCAAATACTTTAGACGTCATATTTTCTGCTTTAAATCCTGTCGTTTGAGCATTTGCAACGTTATTCGAATGAACATTAATACGCTGCATGTAATTCATCATGCCCATAGAACCTATATAAAGACCGTTCATATTCGTTTGAATAAGGCAAGCGCCTTATTCTTCACCTCTTTTCTACGATGTTTGTAACATTTGTTTTGCTAAATGTTCAGCTGTAGCGATATGTATATTTTTCTTTATGTCTTGTCCGTCTGTCATTAATACAATAGGAGCTGATGATACTGCTGGAATTTTCAACAATTCGCCACTACTTGCTGTTTCATCAAATTTCGTAAACACAATACCATCTATATGAATATCTTTAAAGTTTGTAATAATTTCAATCATATCTTTACTTTTCATCGAAGCTGATAACGTTAAACAAATATAATCTGGTTCTACCTGTCCCATCGTTTCAATCATTTCTTCCACTGTTTCTGACGTACGATAATTTTTTCCGGCTGTATCAATTAAAATATAATCGACACGCGCTTCTTCTTTAAAATACGTAAGCGCTCTTGTCATTGCAGCTTCATCACGCACAGCAATTACTTCAGATCCAATTGTCTTTACGTTATCTTGCAATTGCTGCACTGTCCCTATGCGCGAATGATCGGTCGTTATAAAACCAACTGTTTTGTTCTTACCGTGAAATTGCCATGCCATTTTCGCAAGTGTCGTCGTTTTACCAACGCCAGTTGGACCTATTAATGCAATTGTTTGTACTTCTTTTTCAAAGACGTTTTCCGTATTAAAATGAGATTTCATATCTTCCAATATGTACCTGATAACTTCTTCTTCCGTAATCATCGTTGCATTTTCAAACTTTATTTTTAACTTTTCAGCATATGCATGAATGAAATATTGTTCCACATCGTTTTGTTCTAGCATCCGAATTACTTTTTGAATAATAAACGGTACAGATTCTTGATTTTCTTTCTTTGGAGCTACTTCTTCTTTCTTTACTGGAACGACTTGTTTCACAACTTTTTTCTTTTTCGTTACTTTCGTTACTTCCGTTTCTTTCATCGGTTTTACAACGACGATTCCTTTTTCAAACAGCTTTAATAGTTTCTCTTTTTTTCTTGCCCATTCTTCACTATTTCCTGTTTGCATCGCCGCGTATGACATAGAAGTCGTTACGTTTTCTAAATTGTGCAGTACTGATTGAATTCCATTCGCCTTCACAATTTGTTCTGAAGGATCATTCACAACATCCATTAACTGTTCATGAAATTGAGCTGTACCTTCATTCACTTCTTCCTGTTTTTCTTCTGGAAAAGCAACTAACATTTCATAATCCTTTTTCCAAAAAAACGGTATATTTCGTTTTACACTTTCATCGACAACGTAATAATAATCTGTACCATATTGGTCAAATAACTTTCGATACAATTCATTTTTCGAAGCTGCTTTTATTCGCATTAACGCTTCTTTTTTTTCTGTACTTTCCATTACTTCACCCCCTACTATTCAATATAGGCAATTTGATCCACAACAATTTCTGGTGCTAATTCGCTAATACAAAGTACTTGTGCTTCCACTTGATAACGTTCTAGTAGTCTTACAATCGCAAATCTAAAATCTTTTCTACGTGTTAATAACACTGGTTCTCTTCCCATTAAACGTGCTTGCTTAAAGACGCGCTGCACTTGCTCAACGACACGTGTTTCTAAATCTAAATCCCAATTTAATAAGTAACCTTGATATGAATTATTCACAACATCCGCATCTAACTCGATTGAATCAGAGAAGAGCGCTGCATATATTTTTCCGTCCGGATTTTTCGCATTTTCACAAATAACTTTTGAAATACATTCACGAACAAATGATGTCACACCATCAACGTGGTTTTGATAAATTTCTTTGCCGTCAATAATACCTTCAATAATTGTTGGTAAATCACGAATAGAAATACCTTCTTTTAGAAGTTGTTTAATAACATTTTGAACGAGTGATAAATCAATTTCTTTCTTCTTAATCTCTTCTAATAGAACGCCATTATCATTTTCAAGCGAGTTAATTAAGTCTTTTACATGTTGGCGCTGAATTAATTCATGAAGATTACGTCTAACTACAACATCTAAATGTGTAATTAATATGCTAAGTGGCTCTAACACTTGATAGCCTTTCATTTGTGCATCTTGCACCATATGCTCTAAAATCCAATATCCATCTTCACCGAAAATTGGATCTTTCGCTGGCTCTGCATCTAAATCAGCCATTACGTTTGGTGTTTTCAGTGCTAATAAATAACCTGATTTTAAAACACCTTCAGCCGCCTTCGCACCTTTAATTCGAATAATGTAACGTCCGCGTGGTCTAAAACTCGTATTATCTTTAAAGTTAATTCCAGGAACGTTAATACCAAGGTCAGTAATAATTGACTTCCTCATAAGAACAACTTTATCACGCGCTGTTTCCCCGTTAATTTTCTGCTTTACAAGTGCTGCTAAATCTAAACCGAGTTCTACTATAATTGGATATTTATCCGTAAATACTCCAAATGAATCTTCCACTTGTTGCAGTTGCTCATCTTCGCCTTGAATCATTTCTATTTCTTTTTGAAGCTCGTCTTCTTTTTCTTTCTTTATTCGATTTTTATTACGAATTCCTAAGAAGATAATTGTTCCGCCAACGAGTGCGAATGGTAGAAATGGTAGCGGAGTAAAAATACCCATTGCGATAAATAAACCACCGAGCGCATATACAACGACTTCATGCGCTAATAACTCTTTAAAGATACCTTCTGTTACTGTATCCGGTGAACCGTCAAATACACGAGTTACGATAATACCAGTTGAAATCGCAAGCATAAGCGATCCAATTTGGTTTACGATTCCGTCACCGACAGTTAACTGTGTATAATGAAGAGCCGCATCTGCAAAGCTCATCCCTTGCTGCATCATTCCGACAATTAAACCGAAAATAATGTTTACGAATAAAATGACAATCCCGAAAATAACGTCCCCTTTAATGAACTTTCCGGCACCATCCATCGCCCCGTAAAACTCTGTTTCCATATTTAATTTTTTTCGTTTTGCTTGTGCATCTTTTTCTGAAATAATACGCTGGTTTAAATCAGCATCGATAGACATTTGTTTCCCTGGTAAAGAATCAAGTGTAAAACGAGCTGCTACTTCAGCTGTACGAGACGCACCATTTGCAACGATAAACTGGAATATGATTAATACTGTAAAAATAACGATACCAATTAATAAGTTTCCGCCAATTACGAACTGGCCGAACTCTTCAATAACATGACCTGCATTTCCATCTGTCAAAATCGCTCGCGTCGTCGAAACGTTAATCGATACGCGGAAAATCCCGATTAATAACAGCATCGTTGGAAATGACTTTAATTCATCCCACTCGTTAATACTTGTCGCTCGCATATAAATAAGCACTGACATACTTAGTAGAAAAACGATAATAATATCAAGTATAAATGGTGGAAGTGGAATTAGGAGCGCCACTACGAATGACGCTGCTAAAAAGATAGAAAAATAGGTTCTTGCAGAATCTATCTTAAACAAAGAGATCTCCTCCAAACGCGCTATTATACTTCAAGTTCATTCGTCTGAATTAAATAGCGCATAACTTCAATTACAGCTACGTATAAATCTTCTGGAATCGTCTCATCTTCCTCGACTTGATAATATAAAGAACGAGCAAGCGGACGGTTTTCCACCATTGGTATTTCTTGTTCACGGGCAAGCGTTCGTATATATAATGCGAGCTCATCTTCCCCTTTTGCAACGACAATTGGTGCTGCATCAACGTGTTTATTGTAACGAAGTACGACCGAAATATGAGTCGGGTTGTTTACAATAAATGTTGCGCCATCCATCTTCTTCGCAATTGTTCCTTGCAAGATTGCATGCATAAAGTTTTTTCGTTTCCCTTTTACTTGCGGGTCCCCTTCATTATCTTTATGCTCTTGTTTCACTTCTTCTTTTTTCATCTTAATATCTTGCTCGTACTCCCATTTTTGATAAATGAAATCAATAATAGAAAGAACGATTAAAATAATTAAAATTGCTAAGAAAATAAATTTAATTTCCCTAATAATTTCAGTAAGTGATGCAGTCCAGTTAAATCCAATCATACTGACAATTTTCTCTAAATTCTTTTTAAAGAGAACGTAAGCGACGTAACCGATTAATCCCATATAAAATAGTGATTTCAAAATATCTACTAAACTTTTACGACTAAACAGTCTCGTAAAATAGTTTTTCGGATTAATACGTGACGCTTTCGGTTTAATGACTTTAGAAGAAAATAGGAAGCCGACTTGAATCATATAATTGAATAAATGAAAAGCGTATACGAGTATTAATATCGGAGCCGATACTTTCAGTAATAAAATCCCCATTAAATAAAAATACTCGGTTGAATCTGTATTTTTTCCAATTTGATCAAACAGCACCGCTACGGAATTTGCAATCTCATACCCTAGCCAATCTCCGAAGAAATAAACGACAACTGCTAATACGAGAATGGAAAATAAATTATTTAAATCTTTACTCCGGGCAATATTCCCTTCTTCACGCGATTTTTTACGCTTCTGCGGGGTGGCCTTTTCTGTTTTATTATCCTTTGCCATGCGCGTCCCCCTACTTCGTTAAGAAAAAGTTAAATAGTTTCGTATACTCTTCAAGTAATACATCCGTCATATTTTTAAACACATAGCCGAGCATCGGTACACTCATCGCAATAAACAAAATACCGCACGTAATTTTAATTACGTATGCATTCATAAAAACGTTTAATTGCGGAGCGTTTTTTGCAATTAAAATTAGAACAAAGTTAATGATGAATAAACTTCCCATAAGCGGAAGAGCAATTTCAACCGCTGATGTGATCGCAAATAATAGCGTTGCGAGTAGACTATCTAAGAAACTAGTCGTCAACAATTTTGAAATCGCCTCTGTATATTGAAACGACTTTAAAATCGTGGCAACGAAATAATTAATGCCGCCAAGTGAAATAAAAATAATGAGAAAAAATATATCAAAAATGGTTGATAGTAAAGTAGACTGTGAGCCCGCATTTACATCAAACAAACTTGCTTGTGATAAACCGATATCAAAGTCTAAAATATGCCCGGCCATTTTCGGAATGTTCCACAGCATTTCTACAATTTTTGAAAGTGATAATCCAATTACAATTTGCGTTCCTGCATAAGCTGCAACGTCCCAAACTGTCTTGATGTGAGAGACATCCACTTGATCAGCCACTGTAATTGAAAGAGCAAGTCCAACTATAACCTTCGCCATTGCTGGAATGGATCGTCCTGAGAAAAACGGTAAAAAATATAAAAATGAAGTAATGCGGCAAAACGCAAAAAACGTTGCCGCCCATAATTCCATATTCATTTCAGTTCACCTATCTTAGTACGAACGCAATAGCGATGGGATTTTATCAAATAAATCTAAAATAAGTGTCGTTAACTCTTGGAACATCCACGGACCTAAAATGATAATAACGAGGACAATACTCGCCATTTTCGGTAAAAACGTCAGCGTTTGCTCTTGAATTTGCATCATCGCCATAATGACAGCGATGATAATAACGACAATCATACTTACGCCGGCAACCGGCATTAAAATCATAACCCCTTTATAAAAAAAGGTTTGAAAAATATCTATAATTGGTGACGTATTCATTTATATGACTCCTATCACATAGCATCAAACGCTTCAGGCGACCGTTTTAAACATAATGTCGACGATTTTTGTATATCCACCTAAATATACGAAAACGAGTATTTTAAACGGTAAACTTAAAATCATCGGCGGTACCATCATCATCCCGAGGTACATTAAAAGTGTACTAATAATCAAATCTATAAATACAAACGCTAAATAAATGAACATCCCTGTTAGTAAACCTTTTTGAATTTGCGTTAACGTAAAGGATGGTACGAGCGTAAATAGTGAAAGATCTTTCAAATCTTTCGGCAACTCTTCTCCGCGTACTTTCAGCATCATTTTCAAATCATGCTTATACGTATGCTTTGACATATATTCTTTCATAATAGGAGCTGTCGTTTCCGCAGCTTGGCTTACTGTTATTTTCTCTTTCGTCATCGGATCCCACACATCGCTCTTCAGTTGCCCGAGTACAGGCTGCATCGTAAAGAGTGATAAAAATAATGCAAGTCCAACAAGCACTTGGTTTGGTGGTAAATTCATTACCCCAAGTCCTTGACGTGTAATCCCTAGAACGATCATAAAATAAGTAAAATGTGTAAATAATAGAACGATAGAAGAAGATAATGATAAAAGGGTAACGAGCGCAAATAGTTGTACACTTGAATTACTCGTAAACTCTTTCCCATTTTCGAAATTAATAAAACCGTTCGGGGCTGCATACGCTGGATTTACAAAAATAATTGAAAAAACGATAGAAAATAAGAAAATAACGGCTAATAATGATAACTGTTTCTTTATTCTCATGATGGATCCTCTACTTTTTTCGTTTCACTCTTCACCGCGTCTTCTAGTGCTTGTTGAAACTGATTTCCTGTTCCGGTTAATTGCACAGACTGCACACCGTTATTACTAATAACAGTGAACACTTGCTTTCCGTCCACTTCAAATAAAAAGGCACTCGTTTGATGATTTAAATAAACGCCGTCTTTTACTTGTATATGGCCATTTTCACCCTGCTTAAAAAACTGCTGTTTGCGCGTCTTTTTCGTCATATAATATGCACCGTAGCCGAGCGCACCAAACAGTAAAACGACTTGAAATAAGGTCGTCATATACGACATATGACTCCTCCTCTACTCTTTATCTTGCATTTGACTTTGCGCTTTCATAAGCGCCGCTTGTTTTTTATCAGCTTCAATTTCAGAAATGATAATACCGAATTTCTCGTCCATTACGATTGCTTCACCGATGCCGACTTTCATATTACTTAAATACACATCTACTTTATGTCCTAAGTTTTTCTCTACTTCAAGAACATCGCCAACTTTTAACTGCTTTACATCACCAAGCGTAATAGATGACTTTCCAAGCTTTACACCAAGTTCAATCGAAATATCTGAAACAGTATCGATATGTGCTTTGCCTGCTTCATTTCGCTTTCCTGCAAAATCTTCTAATCCCATTAATGACACGGGAGATACTTCATGCTTCATATGGATCCTCCTACTCTACAAAACTTTTAAATAGGAGCGCCTTACGCGTTCCATCTTTTCCAATAAAACAATTAAATTTATGCTTTCCATCTACATAACCAAGTAATTCATCCGAAACTTTCGTATGAAGCGGAATAATATCGCCTTCTTCAATTTGTTCAATCTCACTCATTGTCATTTTCTGCTCACCAATTGCAACGTGAACAGGTTTGTACACTTGATTTACTTTCATTTCCACTTCAGACGTATACTTTTTACGCTTGTCTGAAGAATGTTCGACAATATTTTCAGACGTTAACTTATCCATAATTTCTTCAACAGATAAGAATGGAATTCCGATACGCACCGTCGTATTCCAAAAATCTGTTTTCATATTTACGTTAAGTAATGAAATGATATCGCTCGCTGTCGTAATCTTTAATGCATTCGGATCTGTTTCCGTCGTTACAAATTTCGGTTCAATCGCAACAACACTTTCAAATGATTGCTCTAAATTTTTACAAAGAAGCAAGAATATATTATCAAGCGTTAAAAACTCAAACGCTGTTAACGGTCTGCGCATCGTAAAGTTACGCTTACTATCTCCGCCAAGCCAACATTCATGAATATAAATAACGAATGCTAAATCAATCTCAATAACAATTTCTCCAAGCTCTGGTAAACCGAGATCAATTACGCAATATAAATAATAATCTTTCGGCATTTTCTCCACATATTCACTCGTAAATGGAACTTGCTCAACTGTTGAAGGTTCTAGTTCAATTGGAATACGCATACGCGCTGATAACGTCTGTGACGTCTGCTTTCCAAACGTAGAAGCAATCGCTTGCAAACTACGTAAATGCTCAACACCGAACTTCTCTGGTCTATTAAAATCATACTCTTGAAATTTCTCTTGCTTTCCTGCTTCTTGTGCGAAAGCTGGCATTTCCTCGCCTTCATTTACCGCCTTCAGCAGGGCATCAATTTGCTCTTGGCTTAATTTTTCGCCACTCATGACAATCCCCTTCCCTACCTTTTCAATTCAACGATTTCAACGTACATCTTTCCATTCTTCGTCAAAATCTTTCCGGTTCCAATCTCTTCATTCTCAAGCATAAGACGCACCGTATTTTTCGTTGAATTTTCAAGACGATACAATGTACCTTTCGTAATATGAAGCAGATCTTCAATTTTCTTTTTCGTATTTCCGATTTCAAAATAAATTGTTAACGGAATATCATCTTGTAATTTCAAATCTAGCCAACTCCCATATCATGTTCACGAAAATTTCATGTTCTCTCTATATATGAAACTTCTTATTTTGAAACGTCGATATTTAATATTTTTTTAATATATCCTTGCGTTTCTTTAAATGGCGGTACGCCTCCGTACTTTCTCACATTACCAGGACCAGCATTATAAGAAGCAAGCGCCAGTACTAAGTCGCCGTTATTTTTCTTTAAATAACCGCTTAACTCTTTCACGCCACCTTCAATACTTTCAGCTGGTGAAAAGGGATTCTTCACGCCCATCTCCTTCACATTCGCTGGCATAAGCTGCATAAGACCCATCGCACCGGCATGTGACACCGTTTTCGGATTAAAATTAGACTCTACTTCAATCATTTTTTGAATTAACGTTTTTGGAATTCCATATGTACGACTTACTCGATCAATAATATCCTCATACTTCCCTTCATTGGAAGAACGTATTTTTTGAATATTATACTTCTTCGTTAATTCCCACGTATCAGCGGCCTCATTTTTCGTTTCTGGGAAACGTCGTTCAAACTCTTTTTGCGCAACTTGCACTTCATCTGCTTTCTTCGTTTCAGCCTTTTCTTCAAGCTTACTCGCTTCCTCTACTTTATTAATAGTTTCTGCCGGTTTATTAACAACCGCTTCTATTTTCGTAGATTGTACCGGCTTACTCATATCCTCTACTTTTGCCGGCTGCGTAGTAGCCTTCGTCTCCTTCGCAGGTTCACTCTGCAACTTCTCTTGAAAACGACTACTAACAAATGCTTGTGGACTACTTAGCTTTTGCTGAATTTGCCCTTTCTTATATGCAAGCACTTCTTTTACTATATTTCCAACTATCATAATATCACCTTTTCGGTAAACAAAGATAATCTAATATTAGAGTTTTTTTTTAAAGTTTGCAATAATCCTTTTAATAATTATGTAATAAAAAAATGAATATATTGTTAAACTGTTATTTTTTTATATTTATTAATTCGAATTTTTAGTTGACACCCGTTGTGGCAAGGATTACAATAAATCTCGAAATTGATTTTTTCGCATATTACCGTTTTTCAATTTGCAGAAAAGTCAATATAAAAAAATGGGGGTTTCTTAACATGAGAATTAATACAAACATTAACAGCATGCGTACTCAAGAGTACATGCGCCAAAACCAAGCTAAAATGAGCAACGCTATGGACCGTTTATCAAGCGGTAAACGTATCAACAACGCTTCTGACGATGCAGCAGGTCTTGCAATCGCAACTCGTATGCGTGCACGTGAAAACGGTTTAGGAGTAGCTGCTAACAACACACAAGACGGTATGTCTTTAATTCGTACAGCTGACTCAGCTTTACAATCTGTATCTAATATCTTACTTCGTATGCGTGATCTTGCGAACCAATCTGCGAATGGTACAAACACTGATGAAAACAAAGCTGCAATGGAAAAAGAATTTGGTCAATTAAAAGATCAGATTAAATATATTACTGACAACACACAATTCAATGATAAAAACTTATTGGATGCAGCTTCTGGGACTACAAAATCTATTGCAATCCAAACACTTGATTCAGACCAAGCTTCAACACAAATCGAAATCAAAATTGCTGGAAGTAGTCTTGCAGCTCTAGGATTAGACAAAGTACAAATCGGTCAAGAAACAGTAGCTCAAAAAGATTTAGATGTACTAACAAAAGCGATGGGTAGACTTGCAGCACCAGATGCTGATGCAACTACTAGAGATTTAGATGTTCAAGTAGCTAAAGATGCTTTTGACAAAGTTAAAGGTTTTATTGCAGACCCTGCTCAAGCGAAAGCAGTAGAAAGAGCTTTTGAAGATTATACTGCAGCTGAAGCTGGCAAAGAAGAAGATACAGCTAAAGCTATTGATGCTGCATATAAAAAAGTTACAGGACTAACTGCAGGTACTACTGGTACAGTAGACGCACATAATGCCGTTAATAAAATTGATGCAGCCCTAAAAACTGTTGCTGACAACCGTGCAACTCTAGGTGCTACATTAAACCGTCTTGACTTTAACGTAAACAACCTTAAGAGCCAATCTGCTAGTATGGCTTCAGCTGCTTCTCAAATCGAAGACGCTGACATGGCGAAAGAAATGTCTGAAATGACTAAGTTCAAAATCTTGAACGAAGCTGGTATTAGCATGCTTTCTCAAGCTAACCAAACTCCACAAATGGTTTCTAAATTATTACAATAATCCATTTGAGTTAGTTTCCTGAATAAACCTCTCTGCTTGCGGAGAGGTTTATTTTTTCTATATAGATAGATTATTTATAAAACTTTCTTTTTTATGTGGAAGAGAGTATCTGCGGTACATAGAAGCGGTTAGTGCTTATCTTGATCCCCTCTTATGCTAAAACACAAATAGCAAATAAGCATAAGCCTTTTTATCTTTTCATAATCGTTTATTAGCTTTAAAACACTAACTATATCAATCTATAAGGAGTGTCTATTATGCGTATTGGTACGAATGTTTTAAATATGAATGCTAGGCAGTCGTTGTATGAGAATGAGAAGCATATGAATGTGGCGATGGAGCATTTGGTGACTGGTAAGAAGTTAAACCATGCTTCTGATAATCCCGCTAATGTTGCAATTGTGACTCGAATGCATGCGAGAGCAAGTGGTATGCGCGTGGCGATTCGTAATAATGAAGATGCGATATCGATGCTTCGCACGGCAGAAGCTGCCCTTCAAACTGTGACGAATATTTTACAGCGTATGCGTGATTTAGCCGTTCAATCCTCAAACGGTACAAATTCAAATAAAAACCGTGATTCACTCAGTAAAGAGTTTCAGTCTTTAACAGAACAAATTGGCTATATTGGCGAGACGACTGAGTTTAATGATTTATCTGTATTTGACGGTCAAAACCGCCTTATTACATTAGACGATATCGGTCATACAGTAAATATGACGAAACATATTCCCCCTTCCCCTACACAACATGACATCAAGATTTCAACAGAACAAGAAGCAAGAGCAGCGATTCTTAAAATTGAAGATGCTTTGCAAAGTGTGTCACTTCATCGTGCCGACCTTGGTGCTATGATAAATCGTTTACAATTTAATATTGAAAATTTAAATAGCCAAAGTATGGCGTTAACAGATGCTGCATCTCGAATTGAAGATGCAGACATGGCGCAGGAGATGAGTGATTTTTTAAAGTTCAAATTATTGACTGAAGCTGCACTTAGTATGGTTTCACAAGCAAACCAAATTCCGCAAATGGTCTCTAAACTACTACGATCATAAAAATCAATCTTCCATCTTTGGAACGATTCCATACAAAACAAAAGGGAAATACATATAAACTATGTATCTCCCTTTTATTTTGTACCCAAATTTTATTACTGTGTTACGGTCATAACTTGTCCGCTACGATCAACCATTAGTTTTATTTTTCCGTCTTGTGCATTATATAGCCCGAGTTTATGTAATTCCATTTTACAATCTTGTACGAAAGTTGGTAATTTACGAATTTGATCAATATCAGAACTTGTAATGAAATGAATTAAAAGCTGTGTCATACCTTTAATATCTTGTACAAGCTCTTCTTTCTCTCCTTTTAGCCTTTCATTTTCTAGTTGTAACGACTGCATTTCACCTTCTAGACTACGTGTATTCTTTGCTTCTCTAGAACGCCCTGCTGCCATGCTAGAAAGCTTATAAATACCTTCCATAAACTGATGTAGTTCTTCTTCTTTCCTTTCACTACATTGATTAATTGTTTCAAAGTTATCAACGATACCAGATATAACTGTTACAAGATTTTTTTCATCCTCTTTATGCTGGATTTCTTCTTTTAATTCGTACTCGTTTTCTTGTTTTCTTGCAACGATTGTCTCTTTTACTGGTATATATTTTCGCTTTCGTCCTGGTTTTTGTTTTTCAATATTTTCAAACGGTATTTCACGTTTTTTCAATTTATAATACGTATTTTGCAATTGACTTTCTGTTTTTGGAAAAAGATTTAGTTCATTTTTACTTACGTATTTTGAAATATTTAAAATGTTTAAACCGTGACGTTGACAAAATTGATACACTTCATACAGTAGCTCTAGTTCAGATTTTAGCCATGTAATTGCTGATTTTTCATATGCTCGCATCCCGCCATTTTTTTCTATATCTATTTGAAATAATACCATTCTATTATGTAAATCAACTAACTCTTCATACTTTACTTGGAATTCTTTTTCTATTTTTTTAAATTCCACCTCTAGTTGCATATCGTTCATTTTATTATTTGACATGTTTTGCAAAAGACCTAATACATTAATTGCTGTGTGGTGATACATAATCTGTGCCACTCCCCCTCATCCTTTCACAATTCTCATCTGACTCCCATGTCTTTTAAGAAAATAGCAATTTTTACATATCCATATTATAACAGTTCAAAATTATCTGTCAAATAATAAACATACAAAAATGTATAGAAAGTATAAAAATTTGGAAAATGTTTTTTTATTAATATGCAAAATTGCATATTAATTACATTTAATTATATTATATGGTATTTTGAATGTTTTTCCACCGAAAAAATTTGCGTTACCACGAAATATTACTAAAATAACAATCGAAAATACGTTTGCTTATATTTTTAAATCAAAAATCTCTAAATAAAGATTATTCACACATACAGCGACAAACACCCAAGGAACCTTTCATTTTTCTACCAATTTAAAGTATATAATACTAAAAAGGAACTAGCCAATGCTACATATGGCTAATCCCTTCCTCTCTCTAACAGAATAGAGTTATAAACCCAGTCTTCAAATCCTCAATCGAAGTGTCACTTCTTCTTACCTAAAACTACTTCATACCTCTGAACTCACATCGCATGAGACTCTATTAAGCACTGAAAACTTCCTTACATAAGTAGTTCCTCTATTCCTACTAAATAGAAAAATGTTATACACCAGCTCTTCTACTTACCTATAACCACTCCATATGTCTGGTCTCAACATCGCATAGGGCTCTATTAAGCACTGACCCACTCAACATTTGGCTAGAGCTTCTATTCCAGCTAAATAGAAACTTTTAAAGTACTAACTTATCAACTAAACCAATTAGCTCTTGAATATCTGGCTTACTTACTTGAGCATTTGCTCCTACAGCTTCACCTTTATGGAATAATTCATTTGTAATTAATGAAGAGAAAATAATGACTGGTAAACGATTCATTACTTCACTATCCTTAACCACTTTCGTTAAATGATGTCCATCCATTTTTGGCATTTCAATATCCGTAATTAGCAAGTGAATATGCTCAAACATTTTTTCACCTTGCTCTTTCGCTAATTTTTCAATTTGCGCTAACGCTTCTGCACCATTGCTGAAGAAGTTCATTTTCGTATATCCAGCTGATGATAATGTTTCTTCTAATATTTGGCGAAGCATTGCTGAATCTTCTGCAATATAAATTACTTTTTCAGCTCGATCTGTTTTTTGTTCTAACCCTGCAATTGATTTATTGTCATAACCAGTGCCGCTAATTTCACATACAATTTTTTCATAATCTAATAGTAAGATGATTTTGCCATCTAGTTTTACAATACCAGATGTCGTTTCTTCTAGTCCCATAGATAATGAAGCTGGTTCATCAATTTGTTCCCACGAAATACGTTGAATACGATGTACTTCATCCACGCGGAAAATAACTTTCATTTGGTTTAATTCTGAGATGATAAATTTCGTTTGATCAAGTGGCTTTGTTGACTTTAAATTAAGAGCCATTGCCAAGTTAATAACAGGTAAAATTTCACCACGTACTTGAACAACACCTTCAACTGCATGATGAGATTCTGGCACAGTTGTAACAGGGAATGGATTAATGATTTCACGTACTTTCATAACATTAATACTAAATAGGTTTTCACCAACAGTATACGTAACAATCTCTAATTCATTTGTTCCGCTTTCTAATAAAATACTTTGTGCTTGTGACATAAAGGTGTCGCTCCCCTTCCATTAATTCCGTATATCTAATTATTAAGCTTTATAAAAGAGAAAAAGTCAACTACCTATATAAAAAATATAGATAGTCGAACGATTCATTTTATAAAAAAACAATTAATCTTGTATAAACGAAGCAAGTGCCTCTAATAAAACTTCTTGTGCACCTACAATTTCCGTCGGCATTGCTTCCCATTTTTTCGAAAGCTCTGTCTCTACTCTTATTCTCAGTTCAGAATTCATTTCTGCTAGCACATATTCTTTCGTTGCTATATCAACATCAAGTAGCGCGAGTGCATATAATTCCGGGTCATTTATTCTTTCGAATAATCGTTTTAATACTACCGGTGCTATATGTTTTAATTTTTCAATATGAATTTCCTTATCCGAAAATAGTAACTCATATTGAATAAACGTAACATTTTCTTTAATCACTTTAAAATAACAATTATTTTTTTTATCATTCACAAAATAACCGTTTGGATCTGCGATAATACTCTCTACTTTACGAATTAAATCTGGCAAACTATTCGCCGCCATTACAGTTCGCTGCTCAACCTCACTCGGCGAAATGAATGTAACGCGATACTTATTTTGCGCCATCCTCCTCACCTCTCCTTTTATAGAAATTCAGTCTAATTGTATATACAACTACCTTAAATTAACTTAAAACTATTTTATATTACCACTTCTTACACTACCACACTACTCTAGTAACGCTACATATCTCTGGTCTTACACATCGGTCGGGACTCTATTAGGCACTAACCGCTCCAAAACATCGCCAGGTCCTCTCTCAAAACCTAAAAAGTGCTTTTAAGAACCTTTCAATAACTCTATGTTATTAAACCAAAACGCTATCTGCTGATCCGTAATATTTGGCAACATAACAAAAAACTCACGACACTTCATCTCATCCTTAAACAGTTGATACTTCCAAACGGTATCGCTACCAACACTTATGAAATAAAACTCATGGATACGGCCAATGATTGCTTGTTTTTCGCCAAATGAATACGGTGGCACTTGCTTAATTTCAAATTGATCTGGTAAATATACATGCTCTTCTCGTTCTATTTTTAATACTTGCTCGGCAAGTTCACGTTTATTTTCGAAAAAAGGCAATTGTAAAATTCGCTCTTGTCTTGTCATACGAATAAAAAACCCTTTCTACTCCATTACATTTTTTCCATGCGATATATTATCGAATTAAGTTTACAACTTCATTTAATACTTCATCTGAAACTTTAATTACTTTCGCATTTCCTTGGAATCCGCGTTGGTATAACATTAAGTCTACGAATTCTACAGATAAATCTACGTTAGCACCTTCTTGTGCACCCCCGCGTACTTTACCTGCACCGTTTTGACCAGATGTACCAAGAGCTAAAATACCTGTTGTATTCGTTGCTGTATAGTTACCATTACCTGTTTTCATTAGTCCGCCTTCGTTCGGGAACATCGCAACAGCTAATTGGCCTGCAGATTTCATACTTCCATCAGAATATTTTACCATCACATATCCACCGTCAGCAATTAAGCAATCTTTAACCGTCGCTGCTGCTCTACCATCTACGTCTGTTACTGATAATGTTTTATCTGTTGGATGATTTGTTAAATGGCTTAAGTCTAATTTTATAGAACCGCCATCAAATGGAATATTGGCTCCTTGCTCTTTCGGATTTGGATTTCCAACAGCATCAAATGTCATATTACCACCTGCACCTGGAACATCTTTAAACTCTGTTTCTTTTTTCGAGTCATTGCGCATTTGTACTTTATATGTATAGTTATGTTCACTCGTTTGTTTAAACTCTACACGCATTGTCCATGTATTCCCCGCATTATCATATACAGGTAAATCTTGTGTAATTTGTTTTTCACCAGTTGAAATATTCCCTTTAATTGTCCCTTTCGATGTTCGAATACCACCAATTGCTGTTCCCATTGGAATTTGCAACGGTCCTGGAATTCCAGATAAATCAACTTCACCAGTTGCCTCATTTGCAGGGTAGGCAAATACGTATTGACCTTCAGTATTCGTAATATAGTAATCTGAAGATATCCCAAACGTACCTTTACGAGTAAATTCCATATTTCCGCCTTTTGAATCACCTACAACGAAGAAACCATTACCTTCCATTGCTGCTTGTGTTTTGCCACCTGTTAACGTAATTGTACCATCACTATAATCCGTAACCGTACCACTCATTTTCACACCGTTACCAATACTTTTCGGATTCGTTCCTGCGTATTTACCGTCACCTTTTGCACCAATCGAATTGTTATATAGTAAATCATCAAACATTGCTTTTTGTTTTTTATAACCTACTGTTTGTGCATTGGCAATATTATTTGAAGTTACACTTAATGCATTTTGTGTTGCATTCATCCCTGTAATACTTGTATATAACGCTTTAATCATAACGTATGGACACTCCTTATGAATTTGTAGTTTTTACTTCTTCAGTTACTTTTTGATCGTCTTTCTTTGCGTCTTCTGGGTTCGTTTCCCCAATCGGTTTATCAGACACTCTCTCAACGAAACGAAGAGAGACAACTTTATTATTAATAACGAGCTGTACATCGTTATTTTCCGCAAGACGAACCGTTTCTACTTGACCGGTTACTTTGTTTCCGTCACCGTCAACACCTCTTACGTATTTCCCTAAAAACTTCATTCCACCATCAAGTGCTGTTGAATACATCGTTGATTGCAGCTTATCTACTGCTTTCGTCATATTCTGTACTTGTTCCATAAGAGATAACTGCGCTGTCTGATTCATCATTTGATTCATATCCATCGCATTAAATGGATCTTGATGTTGGAAACTTGATAAAAACAATTTTAAGAAATCATCTTTCCCCATTACCCCAGGAGTCTTTTGTGCTCCTGCTGAAACTCCATTACTTTGTTGCACTGGCGATTGTACACCATTAACAGGTACATTACTTTTTTGCGCTCCTGTTTGTAACGGAATATGATTTGTACTCGTTGTATTTAATCCAACTGTTGGCACGCTTTATTCCTCCAATAATCCCGCAAATTCTGTTGATTGTTGTTTTTCATGATTTGTATTTGCTAATTTCTGTTTTTGCCTTTGCTCTTGTTCTCGCTGTTCTTTACGATTTTCATCTTTATCTGAATAGCTAATTTGAATATTGATTTCTTTTTCTTTTAACTTTAATCTCAATTCATCAAAAATGATTTCAACACGTTTTTTCGCATCGTGTTTTTCCATTTCTACGTGAACGTCAATTTGATCTCCGTGTTTTTTCATAAACACTGTTAATGTACCAAGTTTTTCTGGATTTAACTGGAATAAAACACGTTCTTGTTTCACTACAAATTTTTGCAACGCTTCTACTTGCGCTTCCATTTTCTTTCCTAAGTCAGGTAATGAAACTTTCTCAGCACCACTATTTGATTTCCCTACTTGTTCGGTACTCGTCGTTTTATTTAATAATTCTGCACCTGCAGAGCTCGAATCGTTTAATGCATCAACCTCAGGCAACTCTACCTTTGTATCATCGCTCTCAAGTTTCGGAAGATCTACGTCTTTAAACTCTTCTTGTTCCTTTGCAATATTACAAGTTTCTGTTTCTACAACCTTCAATGCTTGCATCGTTTGCTCTGGCATCTTCATTTTGTCTAATACCATTTGCATTGTATCTTCTAAACATATGGCATTTTTGATATTCATATTTGAAAGAAGTTCTTGTAATTGTTGTAATTCAGCTGCAGGTAATTCATTAAGTTTAATATTGCCATATTCTTTATATAGCTCTTGTATTTTTTGTATGTATTGATATAACAATTCCGGCTGCACATGTAATTGCTCAATTGCAACCATTTGCTCAGATACAGCTAATAACAACTGTTCTGTCTCTTTTTTTTCTTCTTTCTTTACAATAGGTTCTTCTTCCGTTACCGATTTTTTAGAAAGAATATAATCTTTTCTCTCTTCTTTTGGTGCTTCTTCTCGTTTCATTTTCTCCGTTTGCGGCTGTTTTTTATTTTCCATTCTCATCGTACGATCGAATGAAGAATCTTCATTTTTTGATTGTACTTCTAGCCCTTTTTCTTTTTGCGGAGGTAAACTTTGTTGCACCGGTAATACAGACTGTATCACTACATTCACCTCATCCATTCATACACATTTTCAAATCCAGAAGCATTTTTTCTTCCAGCTTTTCTTGTGCTTTCGCAAGCTTTTTGCAATCTTCTTGATACATCTCATCAATGACACGTTCTTTTTCTTTTACTTGCTCTAAAAGGCTTTCATTTTTTTGAATAAAACCTTCCGTTTTTTTAATTTTTCGATTCCATTCTTCTATTCTTTCAGGTGAAAACGTATGTGAAGAAAGCATGCCAGCCATAATACGTTGCCCAGTTTGTACGACTTTACTACGCGATTTCACAACATATAAATCATATTCTTTTTTTTGTTCTATTTTTCTTTTTTCAGCTGTTAATTCATACACTTCTTTTAAAATATGTTCTTTTTCTTGGTTTATTTGCAATTTTATTGTGTCGTACTGCTGTTTATCCACCTGTTTTCATAGCCCCTTTCTATTATAACGTTCTCTTTTTCTATTATATAGTTTTTTTCCAAAAAAATCTGTGAAATATTAAAAAACAAAAAAATAAGACCTCTTATGCAGAGGCCTTATACTATATGCTGTATCGCTTCAACGATATCATCAAATTGGAAACTATCCGATCGACCTTGCTTTAAAAATGTATTTATGCCTTCTACTTTATTTTTACATTCAAAAATATAAGCATTTTCTTCATTTTGTTGAATCGTTCCTAGCTTAAAATACAATTCATTTTCTTTATAAATTGATAAAATCTTTCTCATTTCATTTGCAAGTTGCCAATGATGTGGCGAAACAATTTCTTCCATAATCCTACTTACTGAATCTAATACTGAAATTGCAGGATAATGACTAAGCGTTGCAAGCTCACGCTTTAATACGATATGTCCATCTAAAATACCACGTGCTAAATCTGGTACAGGACCATTTAAATCGTCCCCATCAACAAGTACCGTATAAATACCTGTTATAGATCCCTTTTGTGTTTTCCCAGACCGCTCTAACAACTTCTTCATATAACTTTCCATTAACAGTGTTTTACCACCAATCGGTAACTCTTTAACAGCAATATCAACACTTCTTCGTGCATCGGCAAAACGAGTAACAGAGTCCATCATAAGTAATACGTTATTGCCTTGATCACGGAAGTATTCAGCAATAGACGTTGCGAGTTTCGCTGCACGAAGTTGCATAAGGTGACTTTCATCTGACGTCGCTACAACAACGACGCTTTTTCGCATCCCTTCCTCGCCTAACTCTTTTCGAATAAAGTCTTTTACTTCCCGGCCACGTTCTCCTACTAAACTAATAACGTTTATATCAGCTTTTGCATTTTTTGCTATCATTCCAAGTAAAGTTGATTTACCAACACCTGACCCAGCAAAAATACCAATCTTTTGACCGATACCAATTGTTAGCATAGAATCAATTGATTTTATTCCTGTTTCAAATACATCGGTAATCTCTTCACGTTCAAATGCATGTATAGGCGGTGCATCTAGTTTTATTTTCTGTAATGGAATGTTTTCAGCTTCTTCATTTAACACTTCACCATTTGCACTTAACACTTTTCCGAGCAAGTGATTACCACGTGGTACAACAACATCTTCTGAAACTAATGTCACTGAATCTCCATAACATACTTTTTCTGTCTGTTCAAATGGAAGTAGCATATTATTTTCTTTTTCAATGGCAATCACTTCACATAAGACGTTATGTTCTCCAACAAAGCAAACATCTCCAATCTTCGCTTTCGGCCCTTTTGCTACGAAAAACTGTTCTTGTACACTATGAACTTTTCCTACTTTCGTATACAGCGGTGTTTCAATGAATTTATTCCATTTTTCGTTCTCATTCATTAACAGGCGGCTCATACATTTTGCTCCTCAAATAACTTCTCTTCTTTCCATTTTTGACGAAGTTTCGCAAATATAGGTGCAAATTTAAATTCAAAGAACTCTTTCTCTTCTTCCAGAACAAATTCACCAAACTGCAGGGAGAAATCATATTTCCATTCTACTAATTGTAGTAACCAATATTCTTTCGTATTCTCCTTCTCTTCTTGAATACGTTCAAACGTTTCTGGATGTACGGTAATGATTAATTTTTCAAACGAAGTTGGCAATGTTTGCACGATGCCAGTTAAAATAGGTAACACATCAAGCAATCGTGAATCTACCGCTTGATTCACGATTTTTTCTGCTAAATGAAATGATTGATCCCATAATAACTCTGTCCATTCATACGCTGTTTCTTGTTGTTCTTTTTGAAACTGCACACGCGCTGCTTCCATCTGTTCCATTTGCTCATGAATATGCATTTGAAATTGTTCTTTATCTTGTAATAACTGCTGACGCTCTCGTTCTAGCATTTGCTGCTCTTGCCTTAGCTGATTCATTTCCATATGTAATGATTCTTGCTGGGCGCGAATCTCTGCATGATCAGCTTGTAATTCTTCCTCTTCTATTTGAACTGAAGCTGGTTTTGGAAATTGTAATTCATACGTTTCTTCAGAAAAAGAAACAGAATTCTTCGGAATTCTGTTTTTAAATAAGGACATCCTCTTCACCTCTTTGAACGATAATTCTTCCTTCTTTCTCTAGCTTTTTCACTGTACCAGTGATCGTTTGCTGCGCTTTTTCAGCATCCGTCATCTTAAGTGGTCCTAAGCCATCTAATTCTTCTAGAATCATCTCTTTACGGTTTGAAGACATACATGTAAATAATTTCTCTTTAATTTCTTCTTTTGCAATTTTAAGTGCTTTCGCAAGAACACCGTTATCTGTAATTTCTTCTAATACACGGCGAAGCGCAAGATCTTCAAGACCAAGTAAGTCTTCAAAGACAAACATATTTTCTTTAATTTTCTCAGATAACTCATAATCGACTTCATCCAGCTTTTGAAAGACTGTTTTTTCAACACCTCGTGAAACGTTATTTAAAATGTTTACGATTGTTTTCAAGCCATCAGTTTTATTAATTGCACTAAATGCCATATTATTTAATTTCGTTTTTAACAACTCACCAATTTGATTAATTAATTCACCATCAACTTGTTCTAGTTTCGCTATACCCATTACCGTTTCAACGCGCTTATGATCTGGCAATCTCTCAATTAATTGAGACGCAAGTTGCGGTTTAATATAAGAAGCGATAATTGCAATTGTTTGTGGTGACTCATCATTAAGCACTGTAAGAAGTGGCTCTAAATCTGTAAGTGAATTTAAGAACTCAAACGGATTATCTTTGTTATACCAAAGATCTTCCAATAATTTTTCCAGTTCGTCTTCTGGCATGTTTTTAAATATGCGACGAATGTATTCTTTATCTGGAGTGACTAAGTTCAATTCTTTTACATTTAGTTCATATAAGAACTCTCCTAGTACATTTTCTAACGTTTCTGGTTTGTATACACGAAACTTTGCGATTTCACGAAGTAATACTTCTTTTTCCTCAGCTGTCATATATTCAATGACTTTTGCTGCCACCCCTTCTTCTAATGTACGAATAAGGATGGCAGCTTTTTCTTTGGAGGAGATTTCATCTAACATCGTTGTTCCTCCCTTACTGTCCGTTTAACCATTTTTTAATTACTTTTGCAGTACCTTCTACATGTTCTTTCGTAGCATCCTGCACTTGTTCATCTAACGTAGGTTCTTTCGGTTCTTCTGGTTCAGGTTTTGGCTCTGGCACTATTTTTTCTTCAGGAATTTCCAAGATACTTTCATTACTTGCAGCAATTTCCTCTTCTGCTAAGTATTCTTCATATTCCTCTTCTTCTTTCTTTCTCTTACGTCTTGCTAATAAGAACCATACTAGACCACCGATTGCTAATAAGCCAGCTGTAATTCCACCGAATAACCACCAGTTCATACCACTTTTTTCTGGCTCTTTCTCTTTTTCGGCTTTCGGCTGATCGAACTGAACAGTTACAACGTTAACTTGACCATTTATAAAGTTACCGTTCGGATCAGCTTGAAGTCCTGCCGCTGTTCCAATCGCTTCTTTAAAAGTTGTCATATCAATTCTACGTTTTACTAACGTATCATTATCTACCCATACAACAACATTTGTTTTCGTTAATTCTGGGTGTTTCTTAATGGTTTCAACTGTTTTATCTATTTCATAGTTTTCGATTTTGTTACCATTTTTATTATCATAGACAACTTTACCATTTTGATTATTGTTCGTACCGTAATTTGGCACTTCACCGTTAGCTGTAATACCAGCACCTTGCTTCGTATCTGCCCCTTCTTGCGCAGTAGAGCTTTCCTCTTGCTCTTGTTTACTACGAAGTACACCTTTATCACCATACTTTTCTGACTGACGTGTAACTTCATCGTAGTTTACAGATACTTTCGTATTCACTTTATATTCATTCGGTTTAAACATCGTCATTAACGTTGCATCAATATCTTGCTTTAATTTACCTTCAAGTTGGTGCTGCATCTCTACTTCTTTCTCGTAAGAAGAGGAACTACTAGAATGTGCTTCATCTGTACCTTTTGAGATAACACCTTTTTTACTATCAATAACACTTACTTCTTCTGCCTTCACACCAGGAACTGCTGCACTAATCATTTGCTGTATACCTGCAACTTGATCAGCTGTTAACAATTGGCCACGTTTCACTCCAACCGTAATCGCCGCTGTTCCTTTTGCTTTTTCTTCATCAAAAATTGTCTCTTTTTCAGGCAATGTAATTTGAACATTTGCCGTTTCAACTGTCACAAAGTTTCTTACAATATCTTGCTCCAATTGCTTCTTCGTACCGACAATTTGCTTCATTTTTTTATCTTGCTCACTTGAACCGAGAGAGCTTTCTAATAAAATTTCTTCACCGCTTTTCGAATTAAACGGTAAGCCCATCCCATTCATTTCTTTTCGAACCCATGGAGCATCATTCTTTTGCACACGAATCGAACCATCGGCCGCTAATTGATAATCGACACCTAACTTCGATAATTCTGCTGTAATCTCTTGTTTATCTGCATCATTTAAATTTTGATATACAACAACATATTTATCTGGCAAGGTGAAGTATAAAAGTGCTCCTGTTACAATCGCTAAAAGCGCAGCACCGATTACTAACTTATGCCACGTTTTTAACGATTGGATAACATTTTTCATCTTTTCCATTTAAACACACCCGTCCACTTTCCTAAATTTGCATATTAATTAGTGACTTATAATTTTCAATAAGATTATCACGTACGAGAGCAGCTGTTTTCATTTGAGACTCAGCTTTCTTTTGCTGAATTAAAACGTCATGTGTTTCTCCTACCCCTTTAGTTAGTAAATCATATACTGCTGTTTGCGCATTGTTTTGCGTTTGATTCATATCTTCCAATAAATCAATAAACTTTTTCCCCTCAACTACAGATGTTTGAGAAGTTTTCGGTGCACCAATTGACTGAATTGCTCCAAATGGTTGTGTATGTAACATTGGTTGAATTTTCATATTACTATCTTCCCCCTTATCCTCGGCCGATTTCTAAATCTTTATCAAGCATTTTTTTATTCGCATTTAATACACTCGTATTCGCTTCATACATTTTTTGAGCAACCATTACATTCGTCATTTCAGCAGTTACATCAATATTGGGATAACGTACATATCCTTCTTCATTTGCGTGCGGATGCGTCGGATCATACACTAAATTTTCCGTTTTGTCTGCTTCAATACTTTTTATTTTTACTCCGTTAGTAGGAGCCCCATCTAGCATACTTGCAAAACTATTGTTTGATTCTAGCACCACACTACGACGCTCATATAAATCTGCCCCCGGAGCCGCCGTCGTATTTGCATTTACAATATTGTTAGAAGTAACTTCCATCCATTTTCTCGCTGTCGTTAGTCCTGAGCCACTTGCATTAATTGCCTGAAACATCCGTTGTCTCTCCTTCTACTTTTAACGTCCGCGTGCCGCTTGGTTAATTGCATATTGTGTATTAATTGCGTTAATTGAAATACCGTATAACTGATTTGCTTTCATTAAATCTAGCATTTCTGTCGTTACATCCACACTATTTCCGTCTTTATTCGTTTGCATTGATTTTGTTTGAATCTTTGCATATGTATTTTTCGTATTTACTGTCGGCAAGTGCATTTCATTCGTTTGATATAAATCTGGATTACTCTTTAAATCAGCCGCATTATTTTTATATAACGCACTACTTTTATTCATCTGCTCAGCAAATGTTACATCTTGTGCTTTATAGCCAGGTGTATTCGCATTTGCAATATTACTAGAAACCGTATTTCGTTTCGTCACTAAATAATTCATATAATAGCTTACATCATTCACTAAATCTGGCATATTCCACACCCTTCCTTTTCTAACGTAATGATCCACTGATAGAAGTTTCACTTCATTATTTATTTTCTTATATGCATTTATTAAAATATTTACTATTATGTACCCTTACATATTTTATTCCATTTTTCCATTATTGTCTTTAGAAAAATACAAAAATATAAAAAAGAATGCAAAAAACTGTATACACACAGTAATCTATAGAACATTTCAATATATAAACTAAAGTCCATTTTTCTATTATTTAGATTACAATTATTATTTCATCACAGTCATAAAATGAAACCTCAATCAGCGGGTTCTTTATGTAAACGAAGGAATAGACCCCCTTTTAAAAGGGGAACCTGTTTCCAGACGTTATTATTAATATTTACCGTAAAATGAATTAGCCTTCATTCGCCCATCATTTGTCATAATCATTTCTTCCAAAATCTTTTGCTTATCCCGAATATGCTGTGCTGCCTTAATAATGAACGGGCTTACTTCTGCTGCAACTTGTGCACGCGTTTCTTCATCCAATGTCATCATCCAGCGATTTAACATCTCACTCTTCTCAGCAAACTCTCTGTCTGACACTTGCAATTCACCGATTTCATTAAAACAGCTGACAAACGTCCGATAAATATCATTGTTCATTTTCAAGTGCTCCGCGGTAACCGTCTATTAAATCTTGTAACACTTTCACAATTGCATCAATATCTTTCGCTTCACGCGTTACTTTCATCGTTTGAATTTGAATGCTAATCCAATCATATAAACCATAGAGACTATCATATAAATCTTTCGTAATCTCAGGATTTAATTGAAGCTTTAGTTCTTCAAAAATACGTTCTAATTTTTCAAGAAGTGCGTCCCCTTCTTGAAGTTTAAAAGTATGTAAAAGTTCTTCTAAATTACGAAACTCTACAATACATCTTTCATAAATAAAAATTGTATTTTTAATCGGATTACTCGTCATAATATCATTTTGCATATAACGTTGCCATGCTTGCATACGATCACTTCCTCAACTTTCATTAATCATCACTTTTTTGTTTTGTCATTGCTTTAATTGTTTTTAGTTGGCTATCAAGCGCCGCTAATGTACTCTCTAGCTTTTGATACTTCTTCACAATTTCATCTTGTTTTTGCAAGTTTTGCGTTTCAATATCTTTAATCTTTTTATCTAAATCACTTACACGTGAATCAATATTTTTTACACGTTCTCCAACTACACCTTTATCACCGAATATTTTATCAAGTGGTTCTTCCATCATTTTTCCTAAACCGTTAGAACTAAAGAAAAATTGCTTCGCTGCATCGGGTTTTTCTTTTAGCGCTTGTGTTAATTTTTCATCATTAACTTCCATCGTTCCATCTTGCTTTAATTGAATACCAAATGTGAATAAATAATTACCATCTTGAGAAAATGTTGCAACATTGTTCATCGCTTGACGTACGGTTTGCATAATTACCTGCCCTTGGAAAACTCCATCTTTCCCAGCAAAAAGGTCAACTGTAGAAACTGCTTTATTATACTCTGCTACCATCTTTTTAATAATATTGGCTGTGTCTGTTAAATTGGAATCACTTACCGTAAATTTTAATTCTACACCTTTTGTTTTTGGATCTGTTGTTGTACCCGCATCTGGTGTCCCTTCTACTTTCGGCTCAGTTACTTTTAACAATTCAATTTTCACGCCCGGAAGAGCCTCAATTGTATTAGTAAAACTTTCAGCTTCAATACCATTAATACTATATTTAGCATTTTGTGCTTCATTGATTGTATTAAGCGCTAGGCCATCCGCATTAGCTAAACCAATATCTTGAAATAGTGTAGATGTGTTCCCCTCAAACTTAATCTGTCCATCTGTTCCCTCTTTTTTCGAGGTCATGAAAATCTTATTTCCAAGTGTATAAGCTGATACACCATAATCTCCATCATTAATCTTATTAATTAAATCTTTATATGTCATATCAGTTGTTACTTTTAATTCTTTACCGCCTAGCTTTAATGTTTCATCTTTAGGAAGCTTCGCATTTATATCTTTAATGTCATTTGAAGCTATTTGATGACGCTGCGCAAGCTGTGTAATAGTCATATTAAAAGTTCCTGCAATCGCCCCACCATCAGCTTTCACATTAATGTAGCCGTCTTGTGTTGTCGTTACTTTTTTCTCATTCCCTTTAAAAGCTGCTAAATCTTTAAACACTTGAGTAAAAGGAGTAAATTGTGTCTTTAAACTTGCATATACTTGTTTATCTTGCGTAAGTTTTTGCTTCTCAGTAGTATACGGTGTTTTCCTCATATCTAACGCTTGCATCTCTAATTCTACTAGGTTAGAAGTATCGATCATATTATTTCCGAGGTTCCAAATTTGTTGTCTACCACCAATACCTGTCATCGTTGTTCCTGCCATTTTTCTCACTCCTTATAGATTACATGTAGTCTAAAATACTTGTTTTACTCATCGTACTAACCGCTTTAAGCGTCGCTTCATACGTTGCATTTATATATGCCAAGTCAGAAATCGCGACCGCTAAATCGACATCCTCAATTTCTTTACGGTTTTCTTGAAGCGCTAAGTTTTGCTCGCTTAAAATTGTTTTAAACGTCTCCATTGTGTTCATTGTTGAACCAACTTCAGTCGTACGGTTAATGATGCCATCTAAGTTTTTCTTATTTTCTCCTAATAACGGTTGTAACGCTTTTTGGTCACCTTTTTGCATCGCTTCGCTCATCTGTTTTAACGTTTTTATTACCGGGGATAACAATGCTTCTCCGTTACGGAATGCTTTTAATTCATAACCATCATTTAGTTGCCAGTTCACATCCCTTTTTCCGCCCTGGTACGTACCATCTTCTGTAAATGGTGACTTTTCTGCACTATCACCACCAAAAATATAACGACCTTGCTCTTTCGTATTCGCTAAATATACAACTTGTTTTAAAATTTGATCTATCTCTGCACCGATGGCTTTCAATTCTTTTTCACTATTTGTTTCATTTAACGCTTGTACTGTTAATTGATCTGCCCTCGTCAAAGATTTCAAAACACCTTGTAAAGTATTTTCAGTTTGTGTTAATACATTTTTCGAATCCGCTATATCCTTTTGCATTTGTTCAATATTTGCCAATGAATGTTGAATCGCAAATGATTTACTTGCTGCAAGTGGGTCTTCACTCATAAGAAGATTTTTCTTCCCTGAAGTTACTTGGTTTCTATGGTATTGTTGTTGCACATTTAAATCCATTAACTGATTCTTCGCCCAGTTTGCATTTTGAAATGTAGATACTCTCATTTCTATCTCCTCCTTATATATTTCCAATCAATTATTATCACTTATCGAATAATCGAAAATAGACTATCAAACACTTCATTCATCGTAGTAATAGCTTTAGAGTTTGCGACGAAATATTTTTGGAAGGCCATTAAATTTACCATTTCCTCTTCCATATTTACACCTTCAACGCTCATTTTTTCTTGCTGAATACCTTCTAATAAGTCGCCATGAATTTTTTGATAACCATTTACTGCACTTTTATCAGATGCAACACGAACTATAAATTGGTCTAATGCTTGTTTATAAGAAAGACCTTCTTTATAATCTCCATCTGTAACTGCTGCTAGTTTATTTGCTGTTTCAGCAGACATTTTCATTTTCGAAACATCTTTTTGGAATTCTGGATTTAACTTCATATCTTTCGCATAATCTCCAACGAAGAAATCTTTTCCCATCACTGTATTCACTTGATTTTTCACTGAACTCATTAAGTCTTCGAGATTTTTTTTATAATCAACAATCTTTGCTTTCGTATCAATCGCTGATTTTATCGCTCCGCTAGTTACAGAGATTTCTGAACCGTAAATCTCAACTGACATTGGGTCTTTTTCTTTATTTAATTGAAGTGGATATGTATCTTGTCCATTTACTGTTAAAATACCATTCATTCTAACACTCGCGATATTAGGATTCATAGATTCATAAGATACTTCGATGTTTGCATACTTAGACATCTCTGTAACGATGCGATCTCGTTCGTCTAAAAGTTGATTCGGCACTTGTGTACCCGCTTGTCCAATTTTATGATTCGCTTCTACTAAACTAGCAGCAAGACGATTAAATTCATTAACATGCGCTTCAATATCTTCTGCTGTCTGTGCTTCCACTGTATCTAAGTTTTTCGCAAGACGATTCACTTGACTTGTGAACTTCCCAGTTTCAGAAATTAATGTATCGTAGTAGTTTGGTTGCTCTGGATTTTTTGCTACTTCACGAAGGGCATTAAAGAAACCGTCCATTAAACTAGATAATGAATTCTTCCCTGTCGTTCCAACCATAGACTCTACACGTGATAAAGTTGAATTCATGTAGTTATAGTAAGAGAGCTGAGATAATTGATCATTAAACTGCTTCGTCTTTACCTCATCAGTAATACGGTCAACACCTAGCGTTTGTACACCGTAACCAATTCTCTGTTCTGGCGTATGACCATTGCTTGCTCCAACAGATCCGTAATTCACCATTTGACGAACATAACCCGGTGTATGAATGTTAGACAAGTTTTGTTTCGTTGTTTGTAACCCCATTTGAGCCGCTAACATGCCCGATAGCGGTGTATTATAATCAGATAATCTCATAAAGTTTCACTTCTCCTTTACAATAGTTCGTTCATAAAGATTTGCGAATTATTGTTTCGCTCTAAGTTATATTCAGAAACAGAATCCACAATACTTTCTGTAGTTTTTAATAGTACGTTTAAGTAATATTGATTTTTCAAAAGAAGCATTTTTACATTCTCTTCTAATTCAGTTACGTTTTTTTGTAATTCTTCCATTTTTTCGATTTCTTCTTGAGAAAAATACGAAAATAACGCACTTACACGAAATGATTCAACCCCTTGTTCTTTACAGAACTGAACAACCATTTCTTCTAATGAGCTTGATAACCCTTTTAAACCATCAATGTACTGCAATTGCTCTACTTGCAATTTTTGAACTGCATTTACATTTTTATTTTTTAAATTCTCATATATTTGCTCTCCAAGCGCTTGAATATTTTCATACGCTTTTTGAATAATAACGAGTTTTTCATATAATTGTATGTACATATAGCTTCCTTCCTTTTACAAGACTAAATTCACAATTAAACCATGGATTTCTCCAATTTGATTTAACATTTCTAAATGTCCTGTTTTCGTATTAATTAAATTCATAACATCTTCTAATTCATTCAATCCCATTTCTGCCTGTTTCACAATCGTCATTTTCTGTGAATATCCGTAACGCGGGTGACGAGACATGACATCTTTATACTGCAATACATTATCCACGTAAAAATTCAAAAATGATTTTACTGTATTTTTGTATTCCATTACATTATCAAGCGTTAATTCCATTTCAATTTTCTCTTTAATTTCTCCAATATTATCGACAAACGCTTCCATTTGTTCTAGTAATTTATCTTTTTTCGGATCTGCATGCAAATTATCCGAAAATGCAAGTCCTGTTCTGACATTTGCTTCTTTCGGCATTTGAGTAGCAGGCGGTATATGCGATAAAATTGGATTATGCGAGATAGAACGTAGCATATATATCACCTATTTATTTTTTTATTTCTTCCTAAACTTAATCGTAAAATCCAGTTATTTATAATTATACTCTGAACAGTAATATTTTGCAGTTATTTTTTATAAAAGATATGTTACAATTTAGCATGAGGTGGCACAATTCTATGAATATTTTCCTTTGTGGTTCAAATCAATTAACAGCATTAGATCAAGAAGAAATCAAAAAATTTTTAGCTGACTATGCTCACAAACATAAAATTTACATATTATGTTATAAATCTATTGAAAATGAGGTTCTTCGTTTTTTCGTTGAGAATGAAAGACTCGCTCAAAATTTATGCCTTTACACGCTGCAACCATTGCAAGCAATAACAGATGAATTTCAAGAAGTCGTTGATTACTTAAAAAAACACGGAGCCGAATATATTGCTTTTGATCATCCTTCTGACTCCATTTACCGATCAGATTATATGTTTTTTGTTAAACAAATTATTGAAGACACTGATTTAGTTCTCTGTTTTTATAATGGTGACAAACATACATCTGTCATCCCTGTCGATGTTGCAAAAGAAGCAGGTATTGATGCTGTCATTTATGATTTACCAGGATTACATGAAAAGCAAATGAAAAAAAGCTTTGAACAAAAAATTCGTATGATGTAAAGGGGGAGGCACAATACCATTATTGTGCCCATTGTAAATATGATAATTGAACAAGATTATGATCATTTTATCGCGAGTTTTAAACAACAATTCAATATGGACATCGCTTCATATAAACAAGATAGAATGCGCCGTAGAATCGATGCTTTCATTTCGAGAAAAGGCTTCGAAAACTACACTAATTTTTTAAACAAATTACGCGCTGATCAAAATTTATTTTTAAATTTTATTGACTATATTACAATTAACGTTTCAGAGTTTTTTAGAAATAAAGAACGATGGCAAACTTTAGAGTCGAAAGCACTACCAAAATTACTCGAACAAAATAGCGGAAAATTAAAGGTATGGAGTGCCGCTTGCGCTGCTGGTGAAGAACCATATACACTCTCTTTAATTTTATCAAAGCATCTAGCTCCATTTCGTTTTGAAATTCAAGCAACAGATCTTGATTTTCATATTTTAGAAACCGCAAAACGCGCTCAATATACAGAACGTTCGTTAAAGGAATTACCTACTGATTTGAAAGAACGTCATTTCACAAAAGAGAATGATCTATATTCATTGCATCAAAACATTAAACAAAACGTCTCGTTTAAACAACATGACCTTTTAATGCAGTCATTCGATACAAATTATGATTTGATTATTTGTCGTAATGTAATGATATATTTCACAGAAGAAGCAAGAGTAAAACTTTACGAAAAATTTAGTCGTTCTTTACGAAAAGGCGGTGTACTATTTGTTGGTAGTACGGAACAAATTTTAACACCCGAACGTTACAATCTTCAGCGATTTGATACATTCTTCTACGAAAAAATATAAAAGAGGTCGTCACAATGGAGTGACGACCTTTTTACATAACTCGAATTAAAATAATACCGACAATCCATATGAAGAGAAAAAGAAACGTCATAGACCATTTATGTTCTTGCATCGTTTGTTTCAATGCCTGTGATAATTGTGTCATGTTCATTTCCGCAAGCGCTCTCCATACACTTACATCCCGATCTTTAGCAATGCGGTCTGTAACGCTAATTAAAATCGTTTCGTTAGACAATTTCGTTATATAAGCAGTAATAACCGTTACCATCAAATTTATATTTCCTTCTGAAGAATCACTTTCCACTCTAGAGATAAGTGCACTTACATCTAGTAAAGGAATATGTACTTTTCTACCAAATGATAGTTGTACTTCAGCGAAATCATATGTTCCATCTAACAAAGAAAGTTCTTTTATATGCGCTTGCTTAATAAGTCCTTGCAGGCTTCTAATTACTTGTTCAAATACTTTTTCTGATTGCTTTCCTTCTTCAGATAACGTATGTAACTTTTTAAAAAGTTGTAACACTGTATCCATCTCTTTAGAAAGCATTTCCTTCATAATCTTTCCATCACTTAAACTTGCAAGTAAAATACCTATCTCATTATTTTTCGAAATAATTTTAGACTGTCCAGTAAACACTAAATTGCTACGCTTTCGTTCTTTCTGGATTTCATGTTCCGAAATAGCTGCAGGCTGTTTTAATGGTTGTAGCGTCTTATCTTCAATTGTCGTACGTTTAATCTCCATTTAAGCGCCTCCACTACTATGAAATAATTAGCCCCATTCTTTATTACTCTTTAAAACTAAAAACAGTACGAACAAACCTGACATGATAGTAAATACATCCGAAGCTTGTACTCCCTGTTCACCTTTTTCTTCTTCCTTGTCTTTCGTTTCTTCTTTTTGTTCTTTCTTTTTAGAGACAACCTGTTTGTTATTTTTCTCTTTTTGGTCCTTCGCCTTATGTACTTCCTTGTTGTCTTCGAACGGCTCTTTTATAACGTAAGTAAATTCCTCTTTCTCTTTCAACGGTTCTTTTATAAACTTATTTACTTTCTCATCTTGCTTCGGAATTTGAACAACTGGCAATTTTTCTTCTGGAAGCGGGTTTTTGATTTTCAAATCTTTTTGCTTCTCATTTTCTTTCTTATCTTCTAATTCATTTTCTAGTTTATTATCTAATTTCTCTTCTTTCTCTTTCTCTTCTTTCTTTTTATCATCTTCGTTTTTTGGCGCCAAAACAGAAATGGTATATTCACTTTCTTCAACAAGTTTATTACCTGCTGCATCTATTATCTCTACAAGTAATTCGTATGGCCCAGCCGGCAATGCTTCTGTTATTTCAAATACTTTTTGCCAATCCATATCATGCTTGTTGTAGTCTAATAAAAACGAAAGCTCTTTATTTTCTTTCCCTTTTAATGTAACGCGCACTTCTTTTACAACCGATTCTATATCTGACGCTTTTACTCGTATATGTATAGAATCTCCCTGTTTTCGTTCAACTAAGTTCTCTTTTACTTCATCAATAGTAACTTTCTGTAACTTTGGCAATTCTTTATCTATAGTTGGCGTTTCATTTTTAATACGAATGAGCGGGACTTTCACTTCATTTTTTACGATCTCTTCTTTCTCATTCTCTTTGTAACTTTGAACGAGCTGAAGATTCCAATCACCTTGCAAATCAAAATCCCCTGCTTTATAGTTAGCAACCCAGCTCTTCGTTTCTTCATCATACTCAAAAGATAGTATTCTTTCTTGCGCATATTGCTCGCCATTTTTTTGTAACTGCAATATACCTTTCATGCTTTGAATGTTTTTCCCATTTGGTTCTACAGCAATTCGCACTTCTTCGCCAACTTTAAGCTCCGGCTTATTTACTGTAATAATTCCCTGTTCTGTTTCTATCTTTCTTTCATTCAATTGTTTATTTACTACTTCTTGTTGTTCTACTTCTTGTTCTGCTTCTTTTTGTTTCTCTTCATCTTGTTTCGTTTCCACTTGCTCTGAAGATTTTTGAGATTCCTTATTTTCTTCTTGTACATTCACTTCATTTATTTTTTGATCTGGCTCAATTTGTTCCTCAGCCTGACTTTGCAAGGGGAAGAACAAGCACACATGTATGCATAGCCAACTCATTAGAAAAAACTTTACGTTTTTCATCTACTAGTTCAAACTCCTATTTCAATGCCTTATAGTGATTTCGTCACTTTTACTCCGAAAAATCCATCTACATTTACAAGTTCACCATACGCCACTAATACATCATTTACATAAATACGAATCGGTTCATCAATATCCTCATCTAGTACAACTGCTTCATTTTCTTGTAAACTTAATATATCTTGAATCGTTTTCACTGTACTTCCAAATACAAATTTCACGTTCATTTCTACATTTTGTAGAATGGACGTGTCCATATATACTGGTTCCATTTGTTTTACTTCTTTAAATTCAATAGGTTGCACAACTGGTTCTACAATTTTTTCTTCTTCAATTTCTTCTGTGGCAATCTCTTCTTCTTCCACCATCGGATACAGAAGTCGCCTTACCATTTCTTTCGCTTCGGAAATTGGCAAAATTTGATACATCTTCGATTGAAGCAAATCGCCAATTTCAAGATTGAACGTAATTTGAACGAGTTCGTCCACTTCCATTGCCTCTCCCAAATATTCCATTTCTTCTTTTAACGTTACAAATTTAACATTTGGCGGCGTCATGTCCATTTTTTCTTGAAACATTTCTGACATCGCCGTAGCAGCATGACCCATCATTTGGTTCATAATTTCTTTAATACCGCTCAGTTCTAATTCAGTAAGCTCTTTTTCTGGGTCAACTTCCCCTGTTCCCATCATCATTAAATCTACCATTATTAAGGCAACATCTTTCGTAAATACGAATACATTCTCATTCTTTAGCCCTTCAACAAAGTCGACATTTAAAATAACAAATGGTACTGGTACTCCATCATAATGACGAACATTGATTGCTTCCACATTTGGTGTACTAATTGTAACTGGCTGATTTAAAAGCGTTGATAATACTGTTGAAGCGGAACCAATTGAAATATTTGCAATTTCACCAAGAACATCTTTCTCTTCTTGTGTTAAATGCTCTTTTTCAACTTGTTCTTCTACAATCTCAGTTTCCACTACTTCTGCTGGTTCGTCTGTTTCTTCTACTCCACCAGATAATTGCATTAATTTATTTACCATTTGTTTCGCATGCTCAACTGAAACAATTTGCACAAGTTTAGAGTTTACAAGATTATCTATCTTTAAATCAAACGATACTTTAACAATCGTATGATTCCCATCGATTTCAGAGATTTTCTCCATTTCTTCTGATAACTTTACAACTTTAATCGTCGGCGGAGACATATCTACTGTATCTTGGAAGAATTCCGACATAGATGTAGCTGCGAATCCCATCATTTGATTCATCGCTTCTTGTACAGCACTGAGCTCTAATTCACCAAGTTCTTTTCCGTCCTCCACTTCACCTGTTCCCATCATCATTAAATCAGCAATGGACAATGCAACATCTTGCTTAAGGACAAGAAGGTTTTCCATATCTAATCCTTTTGTAAAATGAATGTTTAATACAACATGTGGAACTTCGACATCTCTTGAATCATATAAATCTACCAACTCTATACGAGGAGCAGTAATGCTTACTTGCCTATTTAAAACTGTTGATAATACAGTCGAAGCTGAACCAAATGATATATTTGCAATTTCGCCAAGAATATCGCATTCTTGGGGCGTTAAATGCTCATTTTCTTTTTCTAGCACAATCGTGCTCGTATCCCCTTTTGTGTGTTGCTCAGGCATTTTTCCTGCCTCCTCATTTCTGTTTTTCTATCTAATAATATAAACTCTTATTTTATTTTAGCAAACTCATTAGTATAAAACGTTACTATGTATCCCATTATTAGATTCGTAACGATTAGCCAAAAAGCTCCCCAATTGTATACAAGTGGGGAGCTTTCCTTCATTCCTATTATAAACCTTCTGGGTTTAAAATGAGGACCACTCGTCCATCACCGAGAATCGTCGCACCAGAGAAATAGTTAGAACTCTCTGCAAAGAAGTCACCTAATGACTTTAAGACTATTTCTCTTTGACCGATAATTGTGTTTACAATAAGTCCATAGCTGCGATGTGTATTACGAACAATTAACACAGGAACCATTTGACCATCATATGACGCAAACGCCTCATCTACTGTTTTTTCACCAAATACAGTACTTAAATGTTTCACTTCAATAATTTGATTACGATAATTTAACACATCTTTTCCTTGTAAGGATTGGATGTCTTCTCTCTTAATTCGAATTGCTTCAACGATATTTCCAAGAGGTAAAGCATAACGCTTATCATTTGTTTGAACAAGCATAGATTGAATAATAGACAACGTTAATGGAAGTTCAATTCTAAATGTACTTCCCTTTCCTTCCTCAGAATCAATAATTAAATGTCCACCTAAACTATGAATCGTATGTTTTACAACATCTAATCCGACACCGCGTCCAGAAAGATCTGATACAACTTCAGCTGTACTAAATCCTGGTTGGAAAATAAGATCAAACACTTCACGATCTGTTAACCTATTTGCATCCGCTTCAGTTACAACGCCATTTTTAATCGCTTTTTCTAATACTTTCCCTTTATTAATACCGTTTCCATCATCCGTAATTTGAATAACGACATGATTTCCACTATGAAAGGCTTCTAATTTAATCGTACCTGTCTCATTTTTACCTGCATCACGTCGTTTTTCAACAGTTTCAATACCGTGATCGATTGCATTTCGAATTAAATGAACGAGCGGATCACCGATTTCATCAATAACAATTTTATCTACTTCAGTATCTTCACCTGTAATTTGTAAATCGATTTTTTTCCCTAAATCTTTCGCTAACATACGTACCATACGCGGGAAACGATTGAACACAGTTTCAATCGGCACCATACGCATATTTAATAGTACATTTTGAATATCTTTTGAAATATCGCCTAATCGATTTAAATGTTCAATTAGCTCCTTGTTTTGAATCGTTTGAGCCAATTCATCAATGCGCCCACGTTCAATTACACTTTCTTCAAACATATTCATTAATCTTTCGATTTTCTCTAATTGAACACGAATTGAACGATTCTCCACTTTAGCATTTTTCGTTTTTGTAGTACTTTTAGCTGGCATAGCACTTGAAGGTTGATGCGTTGCCTCTATTGGTGATTCTACCTGCGTAGCCACAGCTGGTTGTAGCTTTTCTTCTACTTGCACAACTTCTTGTGTAACGACTTTTTTAGAAGCTACTTCCTTCGATATAGGTTCTCCTTGCTTTACTTCCACTTTCTCAATTTCAGAAACATGAAGTACTACTTGTTTCAATTCTTCTATACTACAATCCGTATCCATAAATACTGTAAATTCAAATCCGAAAGCATCTGCTTCAATTTCTTCAATACTCGGAGCTGTTTTTTGTATATTCCCTACATTTTGCAATGCTTCAATACACATAATGGCACGTACTGCTTTTAAAATTGCTTGCTGTTCAACTGTTATATGCACTTCATGCGAAACTGCATCATCGGTGTCTATATGATTTTGCTCTATATGTTCCGTAGGAGTTTCTACATTACCGTTCAATAATGCTTCTAATTTCTGTTTAGTTGAGGCTACATCAATATTGCCCATTCCACCTTGTTGCACATCTGCAACCATCTTCTCCAAATTATCAATGCACTCAAAAATCACATCAATAATATCCGCATTTACAACTATATTTCCATGACGAATTTCATCTAACACATTTTCCATCTTATGCGTTAAATCAGCCATTTCCGTAAATTCCATGCTCGCAGACATACCTTTGAATGTATGGGCGGATCGGAATATTTCTCCTACAACATCCATATCAGCAGGATTTTGTTCTAACACTAGCACATTTTCATTTAGCGACTGTAAATGTTCTTCTGACTCTTCGAAAAATATATTTAATAGATCTGTTTGCATTTTTATCCCCTACCTGTCTAACAAACATTTCATTTATGTATAACAATTTAGTATTTTACAATGAGAAAAAAGGGGGCCACACGTCGATCCGCTATCACTGTTTTGATTCCTTGTGGCACCCCTTCTATATTAACTATTTGCTACTTTTGTTAAAGCTTCAATTACACGATCCGCTTGGAATGGCTTTACAATAAAGTCTTTTGCCCCGCCCTTAATTGCATCTAATACCATACCTTGTTGTCCCATTGCAGAACAAATAACAACCTTTGCACTTGAATCAATTTTAATAATTTCTTTTAATGCTTCAAGCCCGTCCATTTCTGGCATAGTAATATCTAATGTTACAATATCAGGTTGAAGTTCTTTATACTTTTGAATTGCTTCTACCCCATTCTCTGCTTCGCCAATAACTTCAAATTCAGCATTACTTTTTAATAAGTTTTTAATCATCGTTCGCATAAACATCGCATCGTCTACTACTAAAATTTTATGTGCCATTCTTTTTAATTCTCTCCTTCTATGTATAAATATATCTTAATATTTCACCTTATCATTCTCACTCATTATACAAAATAAAATGATAAAATTTAATATTTTTTTAAAAGAATTTTCGTGTTTTTATTATTTTATTATTAAAATAATAATATACTACTCTTTTATATAAATAACAACGCGACGGTTTTTTTCCCAGTTTTGCGGTGAATCATTTGGTACAATTGGCTTTGTGTCTGCATATCCTACCGCAGCTAGCCTTTTATCGTCCACATTATACACTTCAATTAAATGGTGAATCATATTTGCCGCTCGTGCTGAAGATAACTCCCAATTAGAAGGGAATTTCTCGTTATGAATAGGTCTACTATCTGTATGTCCCTCTACAACAATTGGGTTAGGTACGGATTGAAAAAATCCAACTAATTGACTTATTATCCCTTTCGCTTCGGGCTTAACGTTCGCATCGCCTGTATCAAATATTAAATTATCTACTATAACGACGCTTACCCCTGTATCCTCTCGATATACATTCACTTGACTAATACCATTATTATCTACATATGCTTTTAACTTTTTATATAATTCATCCATTCTCTTTTTTGAAATCATTTTTTCATCATTTTTTTCATGTGAAATATCCGGTATTGTATTTTCCATTACTTTTGCATCTACTTGCCCCGTATCACTAAACTTTTCAAGCATCTTTGACAATTTTACTGCATCTTGCTTTGATGTAGCAACTAGTAATACAAAGAAAGTTAATAATAACATCGTTAAATCTGTAAAAGTCGTCATCCAACGAGGCGATCCCTTTTGCGGTCCTTTACTCATCATACCACTCCTTGAAATATTAGGCTGCTCCTTTTACCTTTTTTACCTTTGTTTCGTATACGTATGTATCCAGTTTCAACTTTAATTTAGAAGGGATTTGTCCACGATACAATTCTGAAATTGCTTCTATTACAAACTTCTTCTCTGTATATAACTCTTCAATACCACGATATACTTTTTCCGCAAGAGGGATTGCAATCATATTCGCAAGTACAGACCCATATAATGTCGTTAACATCGCAACTGCCATTCCTGTACCAATTTGCGATGTATCTTGTAAGTTTTGGAGCATAATGATAAGACCGATTAACGTACCAATCATTCCCCAAGCTGGAGCAAAATCACCAATTTTATCTAATAATGCTGCTCCTTTTCTTAACTCATACACTTCCGTGTCAATATCTTTCAATAACACTTCTTTTAATTCATCTTCATCGTAACCGCTTAACATTAATCGAATTCCTTTTTGAATAAAAGGATTGTCTACTTGCTCTCCATCTACCTCTAAAGAAAGCAAGCCGTGCTTTTTAGACTTTTTCGAAAAATCGACAAACAAATCCGTTAACTGTTCTAAATCTTCTTCTCTTCTATGTAAAACAGTAAAAATGCTTTTCGTATATTTTTTTATTTCTCCAAATCGATATGCCACAACAATTGTCGCTGTTGTTCCCCCATTGCTATCAAGCTAACAAAACAAAAAACCCCCTAAAATGAAAAAATACGCTATTCTTTTTGTAGAATCATAGGAAAGGATGGCGTTTTTGTAT